>CAXEKM010000827.1:0-2613 GCA_963996645.1 uncultured Marinoscillum sp. | reverse complement strand
GTTTCATTGCACAATAAACCAGATGATATAAAAGGTCTGGTGAATGCAATGGAGTCTACCTATCAGGAATCATTGAGTGAAGAAGGATACGAGATGAATACCGTTAGGAAGTTATTTAATCTTCCTTTGCTGAATGAAACTGCTGATTCGAGAGAATCATATTCCAATAGTAGTCTCTCAGTTAATGCATACAATTCGATAATTAATATTGAACAATCAGAATGGGATCAGGTCTTCGATAAATCTGCATGTTTTGATTATGCAGGGTTGGTTTTTTTAGAAGCATTGTTCGGTGGAAATACTCAGATTGAACACAATTGGCAGTTTAGATATTTGATCATTAAAGATGCAACGGGTGAGATCATATTGGCTACATTTTTCACAAACGCTCTGTGGAAGGAGGATATGTTGGCATCAGAGTCGGTTTCTTTGAATATTGAACAGATGAGAATTTCAGATCCGTATGTACATACTAGTTATGTGTTGACAATGGGAAGTCTTTTCACTGAAGGAGAGCATCTTTATTTGAATGAAAAGCACGAATTCAAGATAGAAGCCCTATCAGAGCTTTTTAAACATATTCAGCGATTAGATGATGAATTGAAACCCAATACCATCGCATTAAGAGACTTTGATGTGGATAACGATTTACTATCTGCTGCGATGGATAAACAAGGGTTTGTTAAGTTCATGATGCCTGAAGCAAATGTGTTGGATCTAACCACATTTGATGATGATGAATCATATATTCAATCACTGACAAACCGATCACAAAAGCATTTTAAAAAGGAGGTACAGCCGTTTATTGATAAACTTGAGGTTTCTGTCAAGTCCACCTTGAATAGTGAGGAAGTGCAGCAAGTTTACAAGTTGTATAGTAACGTATGGAAAAAGAACTTGGCCATGAATACTTTCCAATACCCTGTGAAGATGATCGAGCTGATGTCATCAAGTGTTCATTGGGAATTTATTTGTGTCAATGATCCAGAAACTCGAGAGCTTGTAGGGGTAATGTTCTGTTATAAAGGTATAAATGGTACGTATTGTCCCTCTCTGGTTGGTTTGGATTATGATTATCAGGTTGATTTCTCAGTATATAGACAGTTGCTTTATCAGACTATCCTTAGGGCGAAATCTCTAAATATGAACCATATTGATTTTGGATTCTCCGCGTCATTCGAAAAACATAAGATGGGAGCAGAGGTGTTGCCAAAAGTTGCCTACCTGCAAGCTAAGGATAACTATACTCTGGAAATGTTTGAAATTACCAATTCATCCAAAAACTAACCGACAACAGCTGAGACTTTTTGGTAAATCTCTTCTTTTGTGAATGGTTTCTTGAGATGCCCGTTCATACCACTTTGGTAGCATTTCTTGATGTCATCTTTGTATACATTGGCTGACAAGGCAATGATTGGACCGAAATAGTTGGCTTTTCGAAGGTGTTGAGTAGCTAAATATCCATCCATTATAGGCATTTGAATATCCATGAAGATAACGTCATAAGGCCTTCTCATGGCTTCATCTACTGCTTCTTGTCCATTCTTACATGTGGTTACGTGCAAATTCATAGACTCTAATATTTTCTGAGCCAAGAGCAGGTTAATGTCATTGTCATCCACCACAAGTATTTCGTACTGTGTGTTGAAGTACTTTTTATTGGCGGCAGCTTTTTCAAAATCCCCTAATGAGATAGTGTCATCTATTGCAAGTGGGATTTCAAATGAGAAGCAAGTTCCTTTATCCAGGTCAAAACTGATAGGAGGGCTTTGGAAATTGATGGTGCCCCCCATTAGGGTTACCAAATGCTTAGAAATGGTTAGGCCCAGTCCTGAGCCTCCATAGCGCCTGGTAGTTGAATTGTCAGCTTGTGTAAAGCTTTCAAATATGTTGGACCGCTTTTCTTCAGGAATTCCAATGCCACTATCTATTACAGAAGTTTTTAAATGGAATTGCTGATCAATATCAATCCCTTCGAAAACGATTTTAATAAACCCATCTTCCGTGAACTTGAGACTATTTCCAACTAGATTTCGAATCACCTGATTGATTCGTGAAGGGTCACCTACCACTAATTCAGGAAGATTCTCATCAATTTCTAGTTGAAATTTTAAGCCCTTCTCATTCGCCAGATATTTATAAGGATGAAGGCTTGCTTTCAGCGTTTCATGCAGGACGAATGGGATGGATTCTAAGCTTAGTTTGCCTTGTTCTACTCGGTTTAAGTCCAGAATGTCATTGAGTAATTTGGATAGCGATTCTCCAGATACTTTCACCATTCGCAAGTATTGACGTTGGAGTTCAGTGGTGGAAGTATCAGCTAGTAAGTCAATAAACCCAAGCATTCCATTCAAAGGAGTTCTAATTTCGTGACTCATGTTGGCCAGGAAACTCGATTTGGCTTCGTTGGCAGATTCAGCCTTCTCTTTTGCCTGCATCAACTCTCGTTCCGTATTCTTGATTTGAGTGTTGTCTTTGGCGATAAAGATGGTGCCAAGGTGATTTTTTTGATTGTCGTACAGGGATGAAAACGATGCAGAAGTCTCCAAAATGCTCCCATCTTTTTTCTTTAGTACGAAATCAGGTTCCTTGTGAGAAGTATTAGTTTCTAAG
>CAXEKM010000826.1:0-2074 GCA_963996645.1 uncultured Marinoscillum sp. | reverse complement strand
GAAAAAGGAACTGGATTAGGCTTGAAACTGGCTCATGATTTTGTGCTCTTGAACAAAGGAGAGATTACGATTGACAGTAGACAGGGAAAAGGCACTAGCATTACCATCAAACTACCACTGGACTAAGCAAAGCGCTGAAAAAGCTCTTGTTTGTAGGATCTGGAGATCGGACATTTAAAATCACCTACAATTACATGCTGTCTGCTGAAAGAGCTTACTTTTAGCAAATTGACCACATAAGATCGATGGATTCTGACAAAGTTGGAATAGTCATTTTCTTTCAAAAAAGATTCTAGAGAACTCCTGATGAGGTGTTTCTTTTGATTGACATAAACTTCCAGATAATTGTTGTCCGATTTTATCAGCGCCACATCATTGGCAGCCACTTTGATCACTTCATGACCTGTATTGATCTGTATGGTACAGTCAATCTCCCTCTTACTTCGTATAACCTCTATGGTTGTGAATAGATCTTCTTCCGCAAAAGGTTTGATGAGATAAGCTTCCGGGACTGTTTTAGCTGCTTTTTTGACCGTATCAATGTCCGCAAAGGAGGTGAGGAATAGAAACTGAAGATCGAAATGCGCCTTGATATACATGGCCAGATCTATGCCATTCTTTTCTTCTTTTAGGTCAATATCCAGAATCGCCAGGTCGATTTGCTGTGACTCCATTTGAGAGATTGCTGACGCATAGGTATGAGCAATTCCAACCACTTCATAGCCCAAATCTGATAACATAGCCGAACACATCTCAGCAATGGATTCCTCATCATCTACAATCAGTATACGATAGCTCTCTTTGGTTTTCATGTGGTTGTAATGAATTTGGAAATTTAGTTAAGTACTGGTGAATTATGAAGCTGTTTAGGGTTTATCATGGCTAA
Source organism: uncultured Marinoscillum sp. (assembly GCA_963996645.1). GTDB lineage: Bacteria > Bacteroidota > Bacteroidia > Cytophagales > Cyclobacteriaceae > Marinoscillum. The sequence continues at coordinate 1,188 of CAXEKM010000826.1, read as the reverse complement.
TAATTGGAGGAGTTGTATTAGGTTTTTTTGATCTCATTCATGCAGTTAATAGGCCGTTTCGTCGAATGGCCATGTCAAACTCATACAAAATCGTGTCGTTCACAACATTTTTTTGATGATGACCTTCCTTCTCCACTAGATTTCCTATTCATTAAATCCGCCGATAGATGAAATTAAAAGATTACGAGATTATCCAGTTGCCATTCGCAAAATGGTTTGAAGCAGAGGACATCATTAAGAATGTCACGCACAATCCAGCATTAATTGAAAGCAACCGAAAACCAACCACAATTATGAAGACAATGAAAATTTATTTGGCCCTGGTACTGTCATTGGTTTCTATGGCCTTGATGGCTCAGCCTGCATGGAATCAGATAGGTGCTGATATCGCCGGAGCCAGCAATGACAACCTTGGTCAGTCCATCAGCCTCTCTGCAGATGGCACCATCATGGCAGTAGGTGCTTCTGGCGCCAACTCATCCACAGGAACAGTACGAGTATATGAATTGTCAGGGTCCACCTGGAGTCAGATCGGATCAGACCTTACCGGTGATGGTACGGGAGACAGTTTTGGTTCATCTGTCAGTTTAAGTGCTGATGGTACTACCCTTGCTGTGGGTGCCCCTACGAGTGATCTTGAGTTGGGTGATTTCTCACCAACCGGCTACGTAAAGGTATTTGAGCGAAGTGGCTCTAACTGGGAATCCAAGGGAAGTATGCTTGAGGCCGATAGTGTTGCAGAGTTTTTCGGAAATGCCGTGAGTCTTTCTGCTAATGGTGATGTATTGGCCATCGGATCTCCGAGTTTTAATGGCTCAGGTCAGGTGATCGGTGCTGCGCGAATCTATAAATGGTCTGGTACAGAATGGTCACAAATAGGATCACGTATTGATGGATCAGTTGATTTTGAGGGACTGGGTACGTCAATTAGTTTAAATGTTAGTGCAACAGACAGTGTGCTTGTGGTTGGTTCGCCGGATATGGAGAGTACTACGAGCGCTGATGACTATGCTGGAAGAGTGACGATCTATCGTCATTCGGAAGGTAGCTGGGGAGGTACCTGGTCTTCTCCTGATGTTTTGATAGGATCACCTTATGATTATTTCGGTGCTACAGTGAGCCTAAGTGCTGACATGGAAAGGGTTGCCATTGGTGCCCCAATACATTTTTTGGCATTTGAAAATTTTG
>CAXEKM010000825.1:0-9438 GCA_963996645.1 uncultured Marinoscillum sp. | reverse complement strand
TAAGACAAGATGATTACTTGGGTGTTAAGATTTCTTTTTTTACACTCCTCAGCTACGGCAAGCCCTGATAAATATGGCATCTCAATATCCAAAATAGCTAATTCTGGTTGATGATGAATGATGGCCTCCAAAGCACTTGTTCCATTGTTGCATGTAATCACCTCCTTGAAATGATAATTCTCCAGTGTGTCTTTGAGTCCTTGTAGTAATAGAGGGTGGTCATCAGCAATTACTAAGCTTAGTTCAGACGGTTCAAACATGCTGGGTTGGTTTATTTACATGCAAAATAACGCTTGTTCCTTTGCCTTTTGTAGAGTCAATAAGAATCTTTCCATTGAGCAATTGTGTACGTTCTCTTAGGGTTTTCATTCCTAAACCTTGTAAGGAGCCAATGTCAGAGGTAAGGTCAAATCCAACCCCATAGTCCGTAATTTCCAATCTGATTAGAGATGTTTGGTTTTGGATTTTGATAAGAGCAGACCTGGCCTTGGAATGCTTCATGAGGTTGTTAATTGACTCTTGAAAAATGCGATAAATCTGAAGTTCATGATCCTTATTAAATAGACCATCTATATTATCTATCTCAATCGATAAAAATATGTTGGTGTGTTTATCCAGCTCTTCCAATTGCTTCTCAATACTAGCCGTTAGTCCAATTTTGTCGAGTGTAGAAGGATGCAAAGCTTTAGAAATTGATCGTACTTCTTCCAGTGCCTTGCTGACCATATCAGCAGTTGAATTGTCGCTATGTAGCGAAACCTTGTTTTTAATAAGTATTAGGCTTTGGCCAACCGAATCATGTAAATCTTGAGAAATACGTTTTCGTTCATGTTCGTGAGCGAGTAAAAGCTGCTGAGCAAACTCTTTTTCCATTTTCTTAGACTTAATGGCAAATCGATAGGATCTAAAAAGAAAAATAGAGATAAATATGAGAATTAGTCCGATTGAGATGGTCCAGGTTAATTTGCTTTTGAAGGCACTAGCAGCATTAGCAAGTTTCAATTCACCCTCTTGTCGGGCAATAGTCAGGTCTTTTTGATTGGTCTCATAGATAGTTTGGAGTTGCTTAATCTGTCGTGACTTTTCTTTATCAAGAATCGAATCTTTCACAGTATTAAACTCTTGTAACGCGGTGTATGCTTTGTCGTATTTCCCTGCCTTTTCATATGCCTCAGCCAGCCGACCAAGTACGCGTTGACTTACTTCTATGTTTGGATGTTCTTTTAAAAATTCAAGCGCTTCCTCTCCAGCTTCAATGGCTTTGTCAATTTGCTGGTTGTCTTGATAGATTTTCTGGTAATTGCCATAGGTGTAGGTGAGTGATCTGGAATTGTTAATGTCTTTTTTCATCTCAAATGATTTGTCCAGATAATCCAAAGCTTCCTGAAATTTACCTTGATCAGAATACATTAATGAGATATTTCCGTACAGTATAGCTACGCTTTCCCAGTCCTCTTTGATAGTGAAAAGGTTCATGGCCTTTTCAGATAATTCAATTCCTTCGTCGAGTTTGCCTCTTTTCTGAGCTAACAGGCCAAGGTTGAGATAGTCTGACGCTATGTAAATGGTGTCCTCTAACATCAAATCAATAGCTAAGGCCTGATTGAGGTATTTATCCGCATTTTCGTAATCATTTAATGACCAATAGAGATAGCCAATGTTTCCACTTACCATGGCTATACCAGTGCTATCACCTAATTGATGTCGTAGGTTGAGAGATTTCAAAAAGCAGTCAATGGCCATTGGCATATTGGATAATGATCGGTGAACTCGTGCAATGAAGTTCCAGCAGTGGGATTCATATTTGCTGTTGTGGTGTTCAATAGCATAATCCAGCGCTTTTTGATGATAGGAAAGTGCCTGGTCATACTTTCCTTTTTCATGGTAGTGATATCCAATATTGTTAAGGCTTTTTATTTCGCCTTCCAGATAACTGATATTCTGGCTGATATCTAATCCTTTTTGGGCATAGAATAGGCTGGAATCTATTGCTATTCGCTCAAACTCATCACATATTTCATTTAGTAGGTCAACTTTGTTTTTTGCATCTGCAGTAGATAATTGCTCTTTTAATGACCTAATCTGGCTATTCGCGGTAGGTACTTGAATGGCAATGCATATTTGCTGAAGCATACAATACAAAAGACCAAACAATAGCCATTTGTTGGAATGGGGCATAAGTGGATTCTGTCTTATCTAGGTTGGTTGGGAAAAATTACCGAGAATTTTCCCAATTAGCATAGAATCTATGGCTTTTACGGGGCAATACTTAGAAAAATACGAGGCGCCACGTATTTTATGGAACAGAAAATATAGGGTTATTTGTGAATTCAAGCATCTTGCTGACCTCCAATCTTGTACGAGTGGTTTCGTTAGTCTTCAGATTACTGTTGGAATAAGTTAAGATGCATTTTGGCGGTTTTGTCAGACATGTGTGTGAATATAATTGACCTTTTCAACACAGGGTTGAAGAATTTAGGTCTTGATTAGGCAGTTCAATTCTAGGGCTAGGATACTGTTTCGTCAAGGCCTTTTTTTATGCTCTTCTATTTATTCTCTAAGCTTTAGGTAATACTACAATTAGGAAAAAACCTTTTTTCTTTCTATGATTGCAATACTGCAATTAGGAAAAAACTATGGGAAAGTTTCAACTAGGAGAATTTGAAGAGGTGGTTATGCTTACTGTTGGGGTATTGTTTGGCAATGCCTATGGTGTATCCATCAAGAAAGAAATAGAAGAGCGACAAGGTAGAAATGTCAGCGTTGGAGCTCTGCAATCAGCACTGAAGCGCCTGGAAGATAAAGGCTATCTCACTTCATACGAGGGAGAATCTACCAGTGAAAGAGGAGGCAGACCTAAGCGATATTTCAACATTACCGCACAAGGGAAAAATGCCATAGAGGAGACTCGCAAGATGCGCAATCAGCTATATGATGCTATTCCAAAACCAGCTTTGGATGTAAAGATCGGTTGAGATGCGAGCACAACCACCCAAAATACCGCTCCGTTTTCTACGCTGGTTTTGCCGACCTGAGTTACTCAGCTATATCGAAGGAGATCTGATAGAGCTATTCGAAGAGAACGTGTTGAAAAAAGGAAGGTATAGATCAAAGTGGATTTTCATGATTGATGTATTAAAACTATTCAGACCATCTATGATCAAAAAAATTAAGGGCCCAATCAGTACTTTCAGTTTACTAACCACTCACCTAAAATCGTCTTTAAGAATGATCAGGCGCCAGAAGTTTTATGCAGCTATCATCATAGCAAGCATGGTGGTCACGTTTACTTTGATTCAGCTGTTGACATCCTTCCTGATTAAAGTGGAGGAGGTAGATGACTTTGTATCAAATCATGATCACAAATACCGATTGATGACCGATGACCCTTTTGAGCAAGGTAGAATGCAAGCTTATGTGCTGGATAAGCAGATTGACTATATCCGGGAGAACTACCCGAACTACAAGGATATGACGAGTCTCTATCTAAGCGGGATGTCAAAAGTTAAACGGCAGGATGTCTTTGTTACAAATCCGGTGACCATTGGAGTGGATCCTAACTTTTTAAACTTTTTTGATTTCAAATTAATCTATGGAAATCAGTCAACAGCTATAGCACATGGTGAGGCAGTGATTAGTAAGTCGCTAGCAAATACATTATTCGGTGATCTCAATCCAGTGGGGCATCTGATAGAAACTGTTCGCGATGATTCCTCCAGGATGTTGAAAGTATCAGGTGTATTGGATTTGGAAAAATACAACAGTCATTTGCAGTTCGATATCATGGTGCATGAAAAGAGCTTTCAGGGTAAGTATGGAGGTGCCAATAGTTATCTGGAGTTTTACGATGAGTCTGATATTGCTGAATTCACACAGACAATGAGTCAAGATCCTGATATGCCATTTTTGTGGAGGTCTGATTCTTCTCGATTTGAGTTTCAGCCAATAAAAGAAGCTTATTATGATCAGGAAAACGGCGGCTGGCCGTTTATCAAAACCATCTCACAGCAGTTCGTGGTGGTAGGTTGGTGTGTCGCTGCTATGATTTTATTGATTTCGGCGCTCAACTTTGTAAATCTGTTTTTGCTGTTATCTATCAAAAGACGTAAGGAGCTTGGGATCAAAAAAGTACTGGGAGTTTCTTTGTCGAACATTCACGCATCTCTTGCCATAGATATTGGTTTTTACCTTGTCATTGCATTGATCGGGGCTTTTATATTCAGTTTAGGATTGTTAGATCAATTTAACTTTCGTTTTGAAGCTTCCTTAATTGAACTTGATTTATTCCAGCCAAAGGTATTGCTCCTGTTGGGTGCTTTGATGCTCTTCATTTTACTGGCGGCATTACTGTATTCAATCACACGAATCAATGACTCTCCTATGAGCATGATGATGAAATCTGCTGATTTTAAGGTGAGAATTAATAAGTTCTTATTGACCCCTCAGTTTGCAGTTTCTATAGTTCTTGGAATTTGCTCCCTGCTCATTATGCAGCAAGTTAATTATATCCGAAATAAACCGCTCGGATTCGATAGAGATGTTTTAGCCTTTACCGCGAGAGGAGAAGAAGGAAAAAGAGCCTTACAAATAATAAAACAACAAGTTCTTGATGAAAGGGTGGTAGAAAAAGCCGCGCTCAGTTCCGGGACGCCTGTGAGTGGTATTAGTAAAATTGGTCTTGATTTACCTGATGGTGCACGCTACACACCAAATGTGATTTCAGGAGATGAGGATTTACTCCATACCTTAGGTATTCCAATCGCTCAGTCTTTGAACGATACGGTGAAAGGCGCATATGTCAACGAGACTTTTGTGAAATTATTCGACTGGGAAGAGCCTCTTGGACAGGAACTTCCAGGTATGGGTGGAAAACTAGTTGGTGTACTGACTGATTTTAATGTTTTGACATTTTATGAGACCATTCCTCCATTTATAATCAATATTAAAGATGAAGCCTTTGAGGGGCTCCTTCTGAATTATAGCAATCGATCTCAGAATGAAGTTCTGTCTGCAGTATCCGCAAAATGGGAAAAATTAATGCCTGGCGTACCTTTTGTTTATGAAGACCTTCAGGTACGGATTATGGAGCTTCATCGCAATGAAACCAGGTTGCTGAACATCGTAATTGCTTTTGCTTCTGGAGGAATATTGATTGCATGTTTTGGCCTTTTTGCACTGTCCTGGAACATTATTCAAAATAGGACCAAAGAAGTAGGGATTAGGAAAGTAGTTGGAGCGTCAATGAGTCAGATTATGATTTTGCTATCAGGAGACTTTCTCAAGTGGGTTCTTATCGCCTTCGTTGTTGCGTGCCCTGTTTCTTTGGTGTTGATTAATAAATGGTTGGAGCATTTTGCTTTTCATGTTACTATTTCGCCGAAGGTGTTTCTAATAGTAGGAACTGTAAGTGCATTGCTCTCATTGGTTATTGTTGGTATTCATGTAGTGAAGGTTGCAGCTATTAATCCAGTACAATCGCTAAAAGATGAATAACCACCCACCTAAAATACCACTTCGTTTTTTGCGCTGGTTTTGCCGGCCAGAGCTGCTCAAATACATCGAGGGAGACCTGATAGAATTGTTCGAGGAGAACGTGGAGCAAAAAAGTTTGATAATAGCCCGATTGCTATTTGTTTGGGAGGTGGTTAAGTTGTTTAGACCGGGGGTGATTAGAAAGCCAGGCGGTGCTTTTCAAACTTCATGGGGAATGGTGTTACATAGTGTCAAGGCCTCTTCAAGACATTTTGTCCGTCATCGCTTCATTGGGAGTATTAATCTCTTCGGACTGATAATTGGTATGACGAGTTGTATGCTTATTCTGCTCTGGGTTACACACGAGAGTTCATTTGATACATTTCACAAAGATGCAGATAAGATTTATCGGATCTCCTGCAATTCTGGAGACTTTCATACCGCTGTTAGTCCGGGAGCGGTAGCTGGGGCAATAGCCAATGAGTATCCTTTTGTACAAATGACTACCCGGTTGAGAGGAAGTTATGATCGGGTTTTGGTTATTGGAGATCATCAATACAAAGAATCGAAGGTATTCACGGCAGAGGAGAACTTTTTTGAATTTTTTACCTACGATTTAATCCATGGAGTGCCACAGACCGCATTGGATGATCCAAGAGATTTGGTGATTTCAGAATCGCTGGCTCTTAAGTACTTTGACAGGACTGATGTTATTGGTGAGTTGGTTCAAATTGATGAGTCGGAGTTTAGTATCTCAGGGGTATTCTCAGACCCCCCGGAGAATTCACACCTTCAGTTTGATGTATTGGTACCGATGCTACATAGCCAGGCTGCAGCAGCTTATGATTACGACAGCAGTTGGGATGAATTTGCTTTTAGAACTTACATGAAAGTAAGTGGAGAACCTTTGACTGCCAACACAATAGACGCTCTCAAGGTGGAACTGGCAGCACTTTATTTATCTCATGAACCTGAATTTAAGGCTGGTTTTAATATCGAGCCTATTCAATCCATACATCTGGAAAACGACTTACAGTTTGATACGGATTCTGGTGGTAGCAGGCTATATGTTAGCGTACTTTCCGCAATTGCTTTACTTATACTTTTGATTGCTTGTATCAACTATGCCAACCTAAGCTCAGCTCAGGCTTTCATTCGCTTCAAGGAATTGTGGGTGCGTCGAACTATTGGAGCAACCAGGGTTCAGTTGATCCTTTACTTTTTGATTGAAGCATTGATGTATGCAGGAGGCGCCTTTATTATTTCTGTTGGTTTGCTTTATCTAACCTTACCATTCTTCAATCGATTGGTGGATGTTCCTCTTAATCTCGAAGTGTTGGATCGGTCAAGTGTGGTCTGGGCGCTCTCGTTAGTTTTTATGGTTGGGCTGTTGTCGGGAGTATACCCGTCATTGATTTTAAGTAAGTTTTCCAGAACCTCTTCTAAGAGCACACTTCAGGGTGGTCATAGCTTTTTCAATTTTCGCAGTGTTTTGGTAACCATTCAGTTTATCATTTTCATTTCATTGCTTTCTGCTGATCTCATCCTTTCCGATCAGCTTCACATGATTCGAAACAGAAATCTTGGTTTTGATAAAGACAATCTGATTTATGTTCCACTTTCGGAGAAAATCCAGTCAACTGGTTCCATCAATGGAGAATTGGAAAGGCTTTTGTCAAATGATCAGTACACGTTTACTTCAGATGTGCCTATAGATATGGGACAAGCAAGTCATGGATTGGACTGGGAAGAAAAAGATCCTGAATTGCAGGCCGTCATTCCCAATATGGGGGTTGATCATCGATTCCTGGAGGTTTTTAAGACCATAATGATCAGCGGTCGCTTTTTTAGTGAGGATCTAAAGTCCGATCAGCGGCACTATGTTATCAATCAGTCCGCTGCGCAGCTCATGGGGTATACCTCTGAAACTGCCGTTGGGAAGTGGTTAGACCTTCATGGAAAAGGCAACATCATTGGTGTGGTAGAGGATTTCAATTTCAAGTCACTCCACCTGAAAGTGGAGCCATTGGTTTTGACCTATTATCCTGTTTCTAACTATTTGGTGATAAGACCAGATCATGATCAGCTCAATGAAACGATGAGTGAGATTCAGAACCTTCTAGCCGCGATAGATCCCAATATGTACTTCGACTTTGGTTTTGTAGATCAAGGGCTTGAGCAATTGTATCATGCGGAAAATCGCATGAATCGTATTTTTAGGTTGTTTGCTTTGCTATCTATAGTCATTTCCAGTCTGGGACTAGTTGGGCTGACGAGTTATATTGTTAATACACGAGTCAAGGAAGTCGGTATTCGCAAAGTTCTAGGAGCCAGTAGATTGGCAATTGTTCAGTTGCTTTCAAGGCATTTTTATTTACTTCTCGTGATCGCTTGGATACTATCATGCCCGATCACTTTTTACGTGATGGGGCAATGGCTTGATGGTTTCGCTTATCGCATTTCTATTTCTGTCGGACATTTCGCTATCGCTATACTTTGTGCCTTACTGATCTTGGGAGTTACTATTTCATTTCAATTAGTCAAAGCCGCTTCTTCCAATCCTACCCAACTTCTCAGAGATGAATAACCAGCCACCCAAAATACCACTTCGTTTCCTTCGCTGGTTCTGCCGGCCGGATCTACTCAAGTATATTGAGGGAGACCTGATAGAGCTATTCGAAGAGAACGTGGAGCAAAAGAGTTTGATAATAGCTCGATTGCTATTTGTTTGGGAGGTGGTGAAGTTGTTTAGGCCTGGGGTGATTCGGTCTTTTGTGAAGGTTGATAAAATCCTGTCAAGTAGTTTGGCTAGTCATTATCTGAAAATGACATTTCGTGGATTTGCTAGAGATAAATCAAACGCGATTATCAACGTATTAGGCCTGTCTATTGGCTTTGCAGCTGCTTTGGTGATCTATCTCTACGTGTCAAATGAATTGAGCTACGATCAGTTTCATCATGAATCAGAAAACATTTATCGACTGAGCCAGGAATGGAAAAGAAATGAAGAAACCATCTCTCATGAAGCTTTTACCTGGAGTGGTCTAGGTGAAGAGGCTAAAAATCAAATTCCAGGATTAAAAGAAATCGTTCGTGTGCATTCTGTAAAACATCTGGGTGCCGAGTCGCTGATCATTTCGAATCAGGAAAAACATCAGAATTTCTTCGAGAGTGAAATCCTATATGTAGATGTTGGGTTCCTTGACGTTTTTAATTTTCCATTGGATTACGGTGAGAAAGAAGCTGCATTGAGCTCCCAAAATAGTGTGCTGATCAGTAAGGAGCATGCGCTTAAATACTTTGGTCGAGAAGACGTCATTGGAGAGACTTTGCATGTTTATGGGGGATCAATCGCTGGCGATTTTGTAATCACTGGAGTGCTTAGTGAATTGCCAGATAACTCGCATTTACAGTTTGACATGGTGATGACCATGGATTTTTTATTATCTCACTACGGCTCATTCACTCGCCTGGGAGGATGGAGTTGGACCACCTTTGCGACCTATGTGAAAACGGAGAAAGATGCTGATCTGACACAGATTGAGCGTCAGCTGAATTCAATCATCGAAGACCGAAAGGGACAAGAACTTGCTCAGAATTCAGAGTCTATTCAGATCCATTTACAGCCGATTTCGGACATTCACCTTCACTCTGAGTTGACAAATGAGTTCGCTCACAATAATGGTCATTTTAGCCAATTGAAAATTGTGATTTTAGTTGGCGCATTAATCCTTATAGTCGCCTGGCTCAATTACATCAACCTATCCATTGGTCGAGCGCTGAAGCGAGGAAAGGAAGTGGGCATCAAGAAAGCTATGGGTGCGTTTCGTCAGCAGTTGATGAGTCAGTTCTTGTTTGAATCGGTGCTGATACACATTTTGGCCTTGACCATAGCGGTTGGCCTTTGCTTTTTGGTTGCAAACCCAATGCAAAACTTTTTAAGTGTCGGACTTTCTTTTGCCCCCT
>CAXEKM010000824.1:0-3184 GCA_963996645.1 uncultured Marinoscillum sp. | reverse complement strand
GGAGAGGTGCTGAATAATGACAAAAGTATTGTCGGTATCAGGGGGAATATTGTCAAATAAGTGTTGGAGAGCATCTAATCCACCTGCAGAAGCTCCAATTCCTATAACCTTACGGATTTTTGGTTGCGGCATTTTTGTTCAATCTTCAGTCAACTCGGTATACACATTCATTCATTTATTGAAATTAATAAAATTCAGCTTTAAAAGCTCTTATTTGAGGTTTTAGATACGCTGATAATCAATTAGGAAATGCACGTGTAGAGATAGTTTTCAATTGACTAAGATAAATGACTTGCGATCCATTTTTTCTAAGTGAAATGCTTAATTATCAATTTTATAGTTTGATATCAATTATGCGTTTGTTGCTCTAATAGGTAATATTCTGATAATAAATTGAGTGAAATGCTTATGTTATTGGTCAGAATTGATTTGCATATTTACTAAACCGAAAATAGAAGGATATGAAAGAGATTATCATGTTTTTCTTTTATGGCTGAATTGATTGAATGAATGCATCTTTTGTCTACGAGCCATGGTTTTTAGGCATAATTGAATATTAATGATGGTTGATCAGGAAGTAGATAAAGAAACTGTAGTACGGACTTTTGAATTCATGCAAAAGACTGCACTTTGTTCCTCTGTGCTTACTGATACGAATGCTAACGTAATGCTCATTGGTAATGAGATCAGAGAAGCTGTAGGAGACATTCGGGAAAAAAACTTATTCGACTATTTTGAGACCATATGGTTGACTAAAGAGGAATTAGTTGCCGATACCTGGTCGGAACCATTTATATTCAAGGACATCATACTGGATCAGTATTATCATGTGATTAAGGAAAGAGTTGTTAATTCAGCTCTTGTGATCTATCACTTTCAACCTATTTTTAATCATAATTCAATAGCAAAGCTTAAGAGGGATTATGGTAGGGTAACTCGGGAGTCAATAATACGGGAAAATATATTCCTGACTGATCGGTTAAGAAGCATATTGGAGAAGACTCATACAATGATTGGTCAGATGAGCTCAGTGAATCGCCAGCTTAATAAGATTAATTCTGAGATAACAACCCAAAATAAAAATTTCAAAAACACTCAAATCAAATTAGTAGAATCCTCTGACCATATTCAGTATAGTAATCGCAGACTTAACATGCTGATTAAAACATCTGCGATGATCGGTTTTGAATTGGATATATCAGAACAAAAGTTGCTCTTTTATCCTGCTGAAGCTGCTCAAGGTGATTTTATTCAATTAGCAAATGTTCAATCACTTTTGGATTTTCAAAATGTAATTCATAGAGAGGATATTTCCATTTTGGATCAAACACTGTCTTCAAGTAGAGATTTAGTCGAAGGGTTGTTTAGGTTAAAAGTGCGTGATGGATGGTATAAGTGGATGAAGTTGACAGGTGAAAGGTACTCACATAGTAGCCGTGAATTTATATATGGTCTTTTAAAAGATGTTCATGAAGATGTGATTCGAGAGTTTTCCATTTATGAATCAGAAGGAGTACAAAGAGACAGGATATCCAAGACCATTCACGATCAAATAGCTCAATGGTTAGTAGGGGTTAGATTTATGGTTGATAATGTGAGTAATTCTTCAGACTTAGAAGATAAAATAAAAGAAGAAATTAGTGGTGTTTTAGATCAGGTAATTCATAGAAGTCGTGGTATTATAGATGCCTTACAAATTGATTTATTGGATTATGAATCAGATTATCATGCCTACAGAGATCTGGTTATTCATCTAAAGAATGTATACTCAAACCAGATAACCTTCGATTGGATAGGTCCTGAAAAGATATCTAATTTTAGAATATCGTATCAGTTTTTTGTCATTTTTCAAGAGGCCTTGATTTATGTTTTGCAAAAAGGTGAATCGTTCAGTTTGAATTTAAAAATGACTGTAATGCCAGATAAAATATCCTTGACCTTGACAAGTCCAGCCTTCAAAGATTTCGAAGAAACACGTCATGAAGATGAGGGCTTGAGAGTGATTTTGCACAAGTGTAAAATTACCAATGCCACTATCGAAACCAAGTTTTCTTTAGATGATCAAACAAGTTTAGTGATCACCAATCACCTGTAACACACAAAAAAGCCTCCATTCGGAGGCTTTTTTTATTTCTTAAACATCGGACTAACCACCAAATCTTTTGATCCTGGTGTGTACTTGTAAAATCCTTCCCCAGTCTTGGCTCCTTTATAGCCGGCTGTCACCATATTCACTAACAACGGACAAGGTGCATATTTCGGATTGCCAAATCCTTCATACAATACATTGAGTATACTTAGGCATACATCTAAGCCAATGAAATCAGCTAGTTGTAATGGACCCATTGGGTGAGCCATACCAAGTTTCATTACCGTATCAATCTCTTCAACTCCAGCAACTCCTTCGAACAAAGTATAAATCGCTTCGTTGATCATTGGCATCAAGATTCTGTTAGCTACAAAACCAGGATAGTCATTTACCTCTACTGGAATCTTTTGAAGCTTTTTCGATGCCTCCATCACTTTAGCAGTAGTTTCATCACTAGTTGCATACCCTCTGATTACCTCAACCAATTTCATCATTGGTACTGGATTCATAAAGTGCATGCCAATCACCTGGGTAGGGCGACTTGTTTCAGCTGCAATTTTGGTAATAGAGATAGACGAGGTATTAGTAGCCAGGATCGCAGCAGCAGGAGCATTTTCATCCATGGTTTTGAAGATCTGCTTCTTGATCTCAAAGTTCTCAGTAGCAGCTTCTACTACTAAGTCAGCCGATTTCACACCTGCAGCTACATCAGTACTCGTGCTTATGTTGTTTAAAGCTGCTTGTTTATCAGCTTCGCTTATTTTTTCTTTAGCTACTTGTCTGTCCAGGTTTTTACCAATAGTAGCAATTGCTTTGTCTAATGCCGACTGGTTAATATCGATTAAGGTAACCTGATAGCCAAATTGCGCAAAAACGTGAGCAATTCCGTTACCCATAGTGCCTGATCCAATTACTGAAATGTTGTTCATTCTATTTTGTTAACGATTTGTTTTGGGTTGTAGGTGGGGAAGGCCACCTGTTTGATACCGGCAAAACTAATCGATATGGATTAGAATCAGGAATCACTATCTATCATTATCTCTTGATCGCACGGATGCAGAGAAAGGAAGGGAATTTGATTAATTCCTCATAGTG
>CAXEKM010000823.1:0-2272 GCA_963996645.1 uncultured Marinoscillum sp. | reverse complement strand
TTTTTCTTTTTTGGTCAATTCTTGCACCAAACCGCTCTGCTTTGACTTCAGCTTGTTGAGCTTTCTAGCTTCTGCCAATTGCTGATCCAACAGTGTTTGCTGCTCAGCGCGTTTGATCTGCACTTCATTTCTCTGCCCATCCAATTCTTTAGACACTTCTTCTATTTGCTGCGCTTGCACAGTTCGAGCATCTGAATACTGTTCCAGGTACTTCAATCTCATAAATAGTTGATTGAACGTATTGGCAGAAAAGAGAAAGGTAAGTTGTGAAAAACCGTGATTGGCTTTGTAACTGCTGTAGATCATCGCAGCATATTCCTCTTTCAGCTTCTTCAAATCATTTTGGAGTGCAGAAACGATAATATTCAAATCACCGATTTCCCCATCGAGTAATCCAATCTCCTGACTCAGGGAACTAATCAACCCTTCTCTAGCAGAAATTTGTTGATTTAGTGCTCTTAACTGACCAATAGTAGCCTTCTTTTCAGATTCGGTATCACTCAGAATCTTCTCTGCCTCAGCGATTTTGCTCAGGTTTTCTCGTTTCTCTTTTTCTAATTGGGATTTAGTCTTTTGAGCAAAAGCATTTCCTCCAGACAGGATGAGTACACTCCAAAATAAAACGCAAAGCAGTCTATTTATGCTCATATTTCTGTGGAACATTGAACGGGAATTTAATAGGCTTCTCTTCAATTGTTGCCTGCTTATACTCCAAATCGATGGTTGTTTTCTTTTTACCTTCCTTCTGATATTCGAGTGCCGCCTTAATCAAAAATGGAAACACCTCTTCATTGACCAGCTGGAAGTCGCTGTAAGTTACAGAAACGGTATTGTTTGTTAAAGTGTCTTTGACATTCACTTTTTCCAATTTCATGGTTTTGGCACCGATGTAATTATCAAATTGGAATGCGCTATGCACCTGACTGTAGGTATACATGTCTCCAGACTTCACCACACGCTCACGCACATAAGGGTAGATCAAGTTGCCAATAATGACAGATTCAACCAATGGATAATTCAGGTCAAAATCCAGCTTCTTACTTAGTTCAGGGAATGAGAAATCCATATAGGTCTTCTCGTGCTTGTTTAGAATGAAAACAGAATCTGTGGTAATCAGAATTCTAGCTGCTTCATAGCCCAATCCAGGAGATAACGATACCCAAATAATACTATCTTTTTGGATTCGCATGTTGGCCGTACCTGAAACACTTTGTTTATCAGAATCAAAGTCAACTTTAGCCTTAGCTGTTAAATAGGTAAACTCCACATCGTCAACAACAAGGCGGTTACCAACTCGATCAAAAATATCTGAAAATTTCTTGTTACAGCCACTAAGTACTAGTAAGGCCAACAAAGCAATCGTTAACTGCTTATTCCAAAAGTTTCTTCTGCTCAATTTTCTGATTAATAAGTTCAGATGCATCATTTAATAAACTTGCTCTTCTCCACTGTTCCACTGCTTGATCAACCTTGCCAAGCTTATACAACACATCGCCATAGTGCTCAATGACTGTGCCATCTTCCTGCAAATTTGCTGCTTTTCTTAAATATACAAGGGCTTCATCGTATTTCTCTAAAGTATACAGCACCCAGCCGTGCGTATCAAGGTAGGTTGGATTATCCGGATGTAGCTCCACAAGCTTGGTTGACATCTCAATGGCTTTGTCCAATTTCTCCTTTTTCAAACTCAAGAAAAAGCTGTAATTATTGAGCACATGGTCATTCGTAGGATTCTCTTTTAAAGCGCTTTCATACGAATCATAAGATTTCTGATATTGCTTCAAACTGTTGTACGCATCGCCCATTTGACCATAAAAGACAGACTTCAACTGACTGTTCGTCACATAGCGTTTCCCTTGTTCAAAAATCTGGATAGACTTTTTGTATTCCTTATTCACTAGATACCCAGTACCACAGAAATAATAAAGAGCTCCCTGGTTAGGAAAATATTCCATCGCCTTTTCAGAATGCTTGATCATCGCATCAAAGTCACTTAAGCTAGCTTCAATCTGAAGTATATTTTGCCAGGTCTCAAAATGGGCCGGATCTACCTCCACAGCCTTTACATAGTACTCCAGTGCTTTCTCCTGGTTTTCCAATTGATACATCACATCCCCAGAAAATGCCTGAACCTCATAAATCTCTGGATATTGATCTGCCAACCCATCAGTTAACGTCATGATCATATCAAAATCCTCTGTAGTCAGTGCATTTTGCAACAAACTATTAAGGATTTGAAGTTTGGATGCATAGTCAATGTCTTTAGATTCCA
>CAXEKM010000822.1:0-2257 GCA_963996645.1 uncultured Marinoscillum sp. | reverse complement strand
TTTGGAGGAACTGGACTTGGTTTAACAATTACTAAGCGATTATTGGCACTTCAGGGCTCCGAGCTATATCTGGAAAGTGAACAAGGACAAGGATCCAACTTTTGGTTCGTTTTAAATCTGAGGACTGGAGAAGAAAAGTCAGTACCGGCGTCAATACCGGGTAGCGCTTCGAAAGAATCACCAATTGCTGGAAAAATTTTGCTAGTGGAAGATAATGAGGTGAACGTGATGGTGGCTTCCAAATTTTTAATCAAATGGGGAGCTGAGGTAGAAGTGGCTAAAAATGGTCAAGAAGCAGTTGATCGATTGCAGACAGAAAAGTACACGGTTATTTTGATGGATCTACAAATGCCGGTCATGGATGGCTTTACCGCTGCTCGAAAAATCCGTGAAATGGGTGTAAATATTCCTATTATTGCACTAACAGCGTCGGTTTTGTTAGAAGATCGACAAAAAATTTATGAAGCTGGCATGGATGATTTCGTTATGAAACCGTTCGAACCAATGCAGCTGCAAAATAAGATCTTGCATTATAGTCAATGAGTCACTGGGTACGATATTTTTTATTTGTTGGAATAGTTGTGATGGCCCAAGGCCTTAGCGCTAGTTCTGATGAATTTAAAACCATTGATTTACGAGCTGCCGATTGGTCAAAACCACAAAGCCTTGATGGGACTTACTCTTTTTATTGGAACCAGTTATTAAACCCGGATCAATTACAAACCCCTGTATATACTTATGACTTTCCTGCATTATGGGCAGGAACATTAGGAGATGATACGCTCAGTTCTCAAGGGTGTGCTACCTATGTTAAGAAACTGGTTCTTGATCCAGATTTGAAATATGTGATCTATGTAGAAGATGTGTACACGGCATTTTCATTGTATTTCAATGGGTACCTGGTAGCGAAAAATGGTGTGGTTGGCGATACAAAGGACGGCTTTGTTCCAGAGTGGAAGCCGATGTTTGTTCCTATTCATCATGTGCGAGATACCAACCTGTTGGTGCTTCAGGTTGCTAATTTTGCTCATAGTAAAGGTGGTGCTTTAGAAGGGATAAAGATTGGTGAACAGGAAGTGATGAGAGATTATGAGCTCTCTATTATTTCTTACGACCTGTTGCTGACAGGAAGTTTGATCATGGGAGGCTTGTTCTTTCTTGGACTTTATTTCTTTGGGAGGCATGATCGGTCCATTTTGTATTTTTCCTTATTCTGCATTGTCTACAGTTATCGGATTATTGGGTTTGGGTATTATGTCCTTCATTCCTTAATGGATTTACCTTGGGCCTTAACCGCTCGACTAGAATACATTTCATTGTTTTTGGCCGTATTCCTTTTTGGCAGGTTTGTACATAATCTCTATCCTGAGGAAGCAAAACGGATTATTTGGGATTTGATCAGTGGTATTTGTCTGTTGTTTATAGGCATTACCATCATATTTCCTCCTACAGTATTTAGCCATTTGGTCGAGCCATTTTTCGTGATCTTGCTGGGTTATATCGCTTTGACTTTAGTGATCTACATTCGTGCGAAGATCCATCAGCGACCAGGGTCAGGCTTTGCATTGTTTAGCACAGGTTTAGTGTTTGTGGTATTTGCATACAACATATTGGTATACTTTGGTTTGCTAAAAGAGTGGAATGCAGCTTCGTTTTGGGGTTATATTCTGTTCTTCTTTTCCCAATCACTCATTCTTTCCTATCGCTTTGCCTATTACTTAAAGAATGCTAAAGATGATGCCCTGAAAGCAGCTCAAGCTAAGTCTGATTTTTTGAGTACTATTTCACATGAGATACGGACACCGCTCAATGCAGTGGTGGGGCTATCGCATTACCTTCTTCAGGACAATCCAGGAGGTCATCAACTTCAGAATTTGACATCTCTGAGATATTCTGCACAGCATCTTACTGCACTAATCAATGATATACTTGATTACAACAAGTTAGAATCTGGAACGGTGACTTTCGAGGAGCAAGTAACTGATTTGAAAGATACGGTCAATGGAATCTTCTTGTCTTATCGGCCTAAAGCAATTGAGAAAGAACTCAACTTTAGTCTGGATGTGCAGAATGCTCCAAAGGAGTTGGTATACGTAGATAAAACCAGATTGACCCAAATTCTGAATAACCTGATCGATAATGCAATCAAATTTACCAGAGAAGGAGGAATCACACTAAGGTTGCAAAAGCTTGATCAGAAAGAGGAGCGAGTTCAGGTGAAGTTTGAAGTAATTGACACGGGGATTGGTATTCCTAA
>CAXEKM010000821.1:0-5530 GCA_963996645.1 uncultured Marinoscillum sp. | reverse complement strand
CGTGCCATCTGCACCTATGGTTCTAAAAGATGACCCTACTTTGATGTTTACCAATGCCGGAATGGTACAGTTTAAGGAATACTTCCTCGGAAATTCTGTTCCTAAGAACAACCGTGCAACCGATACTCAAAAATGTCTTCGTGTAAGTGGAAAGCACAACGATTTGGAAGAAGTAGGTATGGATACCTATCACCATACCATGTTCGAAATGTTGGGTAACTGGTCATTTGGTGATTATTTTAAGAAAGAAGCCATCGAATGGGCGTGGGAATTCTTGACAGAGGTATGTGAATTGCCTGCTGATAGAATGTATGCTACAGTTTTCGAAGGTGATGCAAGTGAAGGATTAGAGTCTGATGAAGAAGCACGTTCTTACTGGAAGGCTCTAATTCCTGAAGAGCGTATTCTGAATGGAAATAAAAAGGATAATTTCTGGGAAATGGGCGATACAGGACCATGTGGACCATGCTCAGAAATTCATATCGATCTTAGACCAGACGAAGATGTAGCTAAAAAATCTGGTAAGGAGTTGGTCAATCAAGATCACCCACAAGTAGTGGAGATCTGGAACCTGGTATTCATGCAGTTCAACAGGTTAGCAGATGGTTCATTGAAGAATCTTCCTGCACAGCACGTTGATACAGGAATGGGGTTTGAGCGTTTGGCGATGGCTGTGCAAAAGAAGCAGTCCAACTATGATACAGACGTATTCCAACCAACTATCAAAGCGATTGCAGCAAAAGCAGGCGTGACGTATGGTAATGATGAGAAGATAGATATTGCGATTAGAGTAATCTCAGATCACATTCGTGCTATCTCATTCACCATTGCAGATGGTCAGTTGCCGGGTAATGCAAAAGCTGGTTACGTCATCCGAAGAATTTTGAGAAGAGCTGTTCGATATGGCTATACATTCCTTGATTTCAAAGAGCCGTTCTTGACGGAGCTAGTGCCATTGTTGGCTGATCAGTTTAAAGAAGTATTCCCTGAATTGGAAGCACAAAAGTCTTTCGTGGCTAAAGTGATTAGAGAGGAAGAAGTTGCTTTCTTAAGAACTCTTGATAAAGGTTTGAAGAGATTCGAAACCATCAAAGCCGAAACGGTAGGAAAAGTGATTGATGGAAAGGTTGTTTTCGAATTATACGATACCTATGGTTTTCCATTGGACTTGACCTCATTGATTGCTAGAGAAAATGGCTTGTCTATTAATGAGACTGAGTTCAAGGAAGAAATGGCTAAGCAGAAAGAACGCTCTAAGAGTGCTGCCCAGCAATCTACAGGTGACTGGGTAGTTATTCAAGAAGCAGAATTGCCTGTATTCCTCGGATATGAGCATTTAGTGTCTCAGTCTAAGATTACTCGTTATAGAGAAGTAAAACAAAAAAATAAATCATTCTACCAGATCGTATTGGATCAAACTCCGTTCTACGCAGAAAGTGGAGGACAGGTAGGTGATACTGGCGTATTGATAAATGGTGATGATAAAGTTGCCATTTTCGATACCAAGAAAGAAAACGATTTGATCGTTCATTATGCGAACGAACTTCCAAATAATTTAGAAGCTGAATTCACTGCTCAAGTGAATGTAACAAAACGCTTATTGACTGAAAATAATCACTCAGCAACACA
This sequence comes from uncultured Marinoscillum sp., assembly GCA_963996645.1. Taxonomy (GTDB): domain Bacteria; phylum Bacteroidota; class Bacteroidia; order Cytophagales; family Cyclobacteriaceae; genus Marinoscillum. Next base: position 3,901 of record CAXEKM010000821.1, on the reverse strand, counting down.
CTTATTGCATGCTGCGCTAAGAGAAGTGTTAGGTGATCATGTTCAGCAAAAAGGATCTTTGGTTAATGAGAAAGCGTTGCGTTTTGACTTTTCGCATTTCGCTAAAGTAACAGATGAAGAGTTGGCCAAAATTGAAAGCATCGTCAATAAAAAGATCCGTGAAAACATCAAGCTTGAAGAAAAGCGCAACGTGCCAATCGAAGATGCAAAATCGATGGGAGCTATGGCGTTGTTCGGAGAGAAATATGGTGAATTCGTAAGAGTCATTACTTTTGATAAATCATATTCCGTAGAACTATGTGGAGGTACTCACGTGCCAGCAACAGGTCAAATCGGTTTATTGAAAATTACGAGTGAGAGCTCAGTTGCAGCAGGTGTTCGTAGAATTGAAGCCATTACAGCAGATAAAGCGGAAGCTTATGTAGATGAAGAGTTGACGTTGCTTAATGAGATCAAGGAGCTCCTAAAGAGCCCTAAGGATCCTAAAAAAGCAATAGAAGCTTTGATTGAAGAGAAGAATCAACTTCAAAAGAAAATAGATGAGTTGAATCAACAGCAAGGCAGTGCTTTGAAAACTGACTTGATGAAATCAACTCAAGAAGTAAACGGTATCAGTTTGATCACCCAGGTTGTAAATGTCCCTGATGCCAACGTACTTAAACAACTGTCATTTGAACTCAAAAATGAAGTTCCAAATCTTTTAGCGGTTTTAGCTGCTAATCTGAACGAAAAACCAATGCTAAGTGTCATAATGGATGACAAGCTGGTGCAAGAACACGGTCTGAATGCTGGAGAAATGGTAAGAGCCATGGCGAAGGAGATTCAAGGTGGTGGAGGTGGACAGCCTTTCTACGCAACAGCAGGTGGTAAAGACGTTACAGGTTTAGCAAAAGCCCTGGAGGTTGGGAAACAACTTTTAGAAGACAAACTGAACATTGAGATTAAATGATTTCACCAGAAGTGAAAGAAAAGTACCAACTGGTAGTTGGGTTGGAAGTACATGCACAGTTACACACTGAGAGTAAGATCTTTTCAGGAGATAGTAACTCATTTGGAGATGCCCCCAATACAAACGTAAGTGTCATTTCTCTTGGTCACCCAGGAGTAATGCCAAAACTCAATAAGAAGGCAGTAGAATATGCTATTCGAATGGGTTTGGCATGTGATTGTAAAATCAGTGAATACCAGTTTTTTGACCGTAAGAATTATTTCTATCCCGACCTTCCTAAAGGATATCAGGTAACTCAAGATAAAACGCCCATCTGTGTTGGAGGAAAGGTGCCTGTCTATTATGGAGATAATATCCACAGCGAGGTAATTCTCAATAGGATTCACCTGGAAGAAGATGCTGGGAAATCTATTCACGTAGAGGGAAAGAAAAACTCACTGATAGATTTGAATCGTGCAGGCGTTCCTTTGATTGAAATTGTAACGGAACCTGTAATTCATTCCGCAGAAGAAGCGGGTGCTTTTTTAGCAGAGGTCCGAAGAATTGTTCGTTACCTTGGGATCTGTGATGGAAATATGGAAGAAGGCTCGCTTAGATGTGATGCCAATGTTTCTGTAAAGCTGAAAGATGCGAAAGAGCTTGGAAAGAAGGTAGAGCTTAAGAATATGAACTCGATAAAGAGTGTCATTCGAGCAATTGAGCATGAGACCGAGCGTCAAATCGATCTGATCGAAGATGGAGAGGAGATTCTTTCTGAAACGAGAACCTTCGATATCAATACAGGTAGGTCTTCTGGTATGCGTACCAAAGAAGAACTGAATGATTACCGTTATTTTCCTGAGCCAGATTTGAGTCCAATTCATATTACGGAGGCATGGCTTCATGAGATTACTGATACTCAACCGACCCTGCCATCTGAGTTTAGAAGAAAGTTTCAGGAAGATTATGGTTTGAGCTTGTATGATGCCGAGGTGTTGACAGATAGAAAGGAGATGGCTTATTTCTTTGATACTTTCTGTGAGAAGACGGCTAACTACAAAGCAGCTGCTAACTGGACAATGGGTCCGATTAAATCTTACCTCAATGAGCATGGTAAGGAGATCGATGAATTGGAGATTGGTGTTAGCAGGTTAGCTGAAATAATCCAATTGGTCGATGATAATTTGGTAAGCTTCTCTGCTGCCAGTCAGCAATTATTGCCTTACTTATTTGAGCATCCTCATGTACCGGCAAAAGATGCAGCTAAATCTTTGAATGTTATCCAGGAGTCTGATTCTGGTTCTATCCAGCCGATTATAGATCAGGTAATAGAAGAAAACCCTGATAAGGTAAAAGCCTACAGAAATGGAAAGAAAGGGTTAATCGGGATGTTCATGGGAGAGGTCATGAAAAAGACCCAAGGTAAGGTTGATCCTAAAGTAGCTAAGAAACTTTTACAAGATTCATTAGAATTGTAATATGACACATATGAAAAACATTAGTCCAATGATGCTATTGACTTTATTGTTTGCTTTTGCCTGCTCTGGTGGAGGAAGCGAAACTGGCGTTAAAGTTACAGGTAAGGTTGAAAATCCTATTGAAGGTGAGTTAGTGGTTTTGAATGAGTTTAAACCTACGGGACCTACACCGCTAGATACAATCACTGTAGAGCCTTCAGGTGAATTTACAGTATATGTACCTGTGAATGCTCCAACATTTTATCGATTGAATTTCTACAACCGTCAGCAAGTGACTATGGTGCTTGATGGTAAGGAAGAATTAGTAGAGATCATGTTGGAAGGTGATAATCCACAAGGTGAAGTTTCCATCAAAGGATCAAAGCATACTGCCTATATCAAGGAAATGGAAGGGCGTATTCGTGATAATCAGTCTGATGTGCAGGCATTGAATCAGCAGGCGATGGAGGCAAGACAAGACGATGATGCTGCGAAAATGGAGCGATTGACGGAGGAATATTATGCCTTGATGAATGAGTATCAAAAAGAGTTCAAGGAGTATGTTTGGAGTATTACACCGTCATTATCTGTTGTGTATGGTCTGGAAAACCTTCCTATTGAAGAGCATTATTCATTTTATGATAGTGTAACTCAAAAGTTAAAACAAGACACAGCTTTAGCTAAGAACTTCTTTATTGCTGATTTGATCACTAAGGTTGATGGAGCTAAGAAGCTGGCAGTAGGTGCTGATGCTCCTGAGATTTCTATGGAAAATCCAGATGGTGAGATCATCACTCTGTCATCATTAAAAGGTAAATATGTGCTCATCGACTTCTGGGCAGCATGGTGTAAGCCTTGTAGAGCAGAAAACCCTAATGTGGTAAGAATGTACAGCGAGTACGGTGGAGATAAGTTTGAAATACTTGGTGTTTCACTAGATCGTAACAGAGATGCCTGGTTGAAGGCAATCGATCAGGATGGTTTGCCATGGTTGCATGTAAGCGATCTTCAGTATTTCAATAACGCTGCTGCTAGAACGTATCAAATCTCTGCTATTCCAGCTACTTACTTAATCGGACCTGATGGTAAAATTATAGCGAAAGGTCTGAGAGGAGCTAGTTTAGAAGCTAAGTTGAAAGAGATTTTCGGCTAAGAGCTAAATCCTTATAAAAACATTTTCTGAAGCGCCTCCCAAAGGCGCTTTTTTTGTGCTGGATCAGAATGAAGTTCACTTGGCGCAACGGCCGTGAGGACTTTTTTTCCAGGGAATTGGGTAGGAGTGTACATTTCTATGCTTGTTCCAGCTTTTGCGTTTAGCTCATTTTGATACCCGAAACACAATAGGTTTTTGTGATACGGAGAATAAGCTTCAAGCCCTTCCATGATGTTGGCCTGATTGATGTCTTTTTTAATAGCTTGCAAAATCTTGGTAAGCAAATCTTTATCTGCAGGGGATAGAGGAGGACACCAGATAGCCATTTCATGCATTACTGGAGTTTCCTTTTTAGGGATGGTG
>CAXEKM010000820.1:0-3571 GCA_963996645.1 uncultured Marinoscillum sp. | reverse complement strand
TGGAGTAACCGTGCTGGAAAAAGGTACCTCAAACGGAACCATTACTGATATGGATGGAAACTATTCTATCTCCGTCGGGTCGAATGCAGTATTGACGTTTAGCTATGTTGGATTTCAATCGCAGGAGAAAGCGGTTGGTTCTAGCACTGTTGTCAATGTGGAGCTGAAACTAGACATGCAGCAACTCTCAGAAGTGGTTGTTGTAGGCTATGGTACAGTTAAAAAATCAGATTTAACTGGTGCAGTGGTTTCAGTGAAAGCAGAAGACATGACAGCTGGTGCTAACCTGACTGTTCAACAAATGCTACAGGGTAGAGCTCCGGGTGTGAACATTCAGTCCAAGAGTGGCGAACCTGGTGGTGCTATCAGTGTGAAGATTAGAGGAGCAAGTTCGATCACAGCAGGAAATGATCCTTTGTATGTGGTGGATGGAATGCCTTTCAATACAGGAACACAGATAACAAGTACTGGAGGAAGGTTTGTGGGTAATCAAACACCACGAAACCCGCTAAATAGTATCAATCCAAATGATATTGCATCCATCGAAATCTTAAAAGATGCGAGCGCAACAGCGATATACGGATCTCGTGGTTCTAATGGTGTGGTATTGATCACAACAAAAAGTGGAAGTGCTGGCGGAGTAAAAGTGAATTACGGATATACCCGCAGTGTGCAGAAAGTTGCAAATAAATATGAAATCCTGGATGCTCATCAATACCAGACCATTTTGAATCAATTGATTGATGAAGGTGCTTCAGGTACTCGGGTAGAAGATTTTCAAGGAGACGGTATCAATTGGCCGGAGATGATCTACAGAGATGGAAGCATTGACGAGCACAATTTGTCTGTTTCTGGTGGTAATACGAATACCAATTACTATATGTCCCTAAGTGCATTTAGTCAAGATGGTATTTTGATCAATTCAGGTCTGGATAGATACAATTTCAAAGTCAACTTGAACTCTAAAGTAGACGAGAAATTCAACCTGGGATTGAATCTCAATACCTCATACATCAAAGACCGATTCATGTCAAATGGTACCGGAGTTAATGAGAATGCAGGTGCATTGTATGCTGCCTTGTATTATGATCCTACGATTACCAGAGTCATTGATCCATTCACTGGTCGCTATGTAACCTCTCAAACCCAGGTAATTGATAACCCTTTGGCATTGGCCAATCATGAAACGGCTAAGCAAGCATCTTTCAGAACATTCGGATCTGTCTTTGCCGAGTACTTTATTCTTCCTTCACTATCAGCGAAAGTAAAAATAGCAGGTGATGCGTCTACTGCCCGAAAGGATGTGTGGATTGGACCTGAAACACTTGACGGTGTGGGATTTGGTGGAATTGGGTACGTATTCAACCGAAACAATACCTACTATTTGGGTGAGGCAACTTTAAACTTTAAGGAGACGTTCGGTGAGCACTCTATCAATGGTGTAGCTGGTGTGACTTATGAAGAGTTTAATGTCAACAACTTCAGTGCTGAAGGTGCAGGATATCTTTATCCTGATTTGACAACTGATGCATTAGGTTCTGGTGCGGATTCATTGGAGTATGTTGGTAGTGGTCGTTCACAATCGAAATTGAATGCCTTCCTGGCTAGAGTGAACTACTCCTTCCGAGACAAATACTTAGTGACAGCTTCCATCAGAGCTGATGGGTCCTCTCGTTTTGGACCGAATAACAAAATTGGTTACTTCCCAAGTGCAGCAATCGGTTGGAAATTGCACGAGGAGGCATTTATGGCAGATCTACCTTTTGTTTCCGAGTTGAAATTCAGAGCGAGTTATGGAGCTATTGGTAATCAGGCAATTGGCAACTATCTGTATGTGACCACTTTTGCACCTGGAGGGGGGGCTGTACTTGGTAATCAAATCAATGGTACGATACAACCTTCTAGAAACCCAAATCCAGACTTGCAATGGGAGTCTGCTGAGCAGATTGATATCGGGTTTGATTTTGGACTATTGGATAGCAGAGTTCAAGGATCAATCGATTACTACGAGCGAAATACCAATGATTTGTTATTGGCAGTGCCACAGCCAACCAGTACAGGGTTTGGTGTAAGAACCGAGAACCTTGGTAAAATGCAGAACAAGGGAATTGAGTTGTCGCTATCAGGTTATGTAATTGATCAGGCAGATCTAAAATGGGAGATTGCTGGTAACATCGCAACGCTAAAGAATAAAGTGACTGACCTTGGCGGTGTGGATGAGTTCTTTGCAGGTAACCTCAACTTCGTACAAGGAGCGACGATTGTAAAAGAAGGATTGCCGCTATATTCTTACTATGGCTATGTGGTGGATGGTGTATGGCAAACAGATGATGATTATTCTGCTACCAAAACCAACGCTCAACCGGGAGATTGGAAATACAGAGATGTGAATGGTGATAGTGTGATCACTTCGGACGACCGAGTTGTATTAGGGGACTCATTCCATGATTTTACCTGGGGATTGACCAATACGGTTTCATATAAAGGCTTGAGTTTGTCTATCTATTTTGAGGCAGCCCATGGTGGAGAACTATTGAATCAAAACCTGGTGAATACGTTCTATCCAATCACTTTCAGAAACAACAGATTAGCAGAGCCATACCTGAACAGATGGACTGAAGACAACCCGACCAACGAATATTCTTCTTTCGTAAGACCCAATATTGGAGAAGGTTATCAGGTGAATTCCAAAACAGTGGAAGATGCATCTTATGTGAGACTACAGTCAATCAGGTTGTCTTATAACATTCCCGTCAATAAACTAGGTGTTGATTTTATTGATTCATTCAATGTGTATGTAACCGGTCAAAACTTGATGACCTGGACAAATTATTCAGGTGTTGATCCAGCAGTTAACTCGTTTGGTAACAACAATATCCCGATGGATTTCAACGCTTATCCATTCGCCAAAACTTATACCGTAGGATTAAATATTGGATTTTAATTAGCTATCAATCATGAGAAGATATATAAAAAGTTCACTAATTGTTTTAGCCCTACTTTCTGGATGGGCATGTGAGGATCAGCTGGATTCACCTCCATTTGGAGAGTTTGCACCTGAAAACGTACTGACAAATGCCAAGGGAATTGAAGCGATGCTCTTCAACTCGTATGGATTTACCAACCCACAAGAAGGGGTACATACGCTGATTTTACCACAGGAAACAACCACAGACATTATGATCGTGTCCGAAGGTGGTGTGGCAGGGTTGAATTCTCCGTTTGCAACGTTTACCTGGACAGCAGATACACAATGGTTGAACGAATGGTGGAGTTGATTGTACCGAGCAATTCGTGATGCCAATATCGTCATCGATAATATTGATAATTTCGATAGTGATGCAGAGCGTAGGGAGATTGTATTAGCCGAAGCGCGATTCATTAGAGCTTCCACTTATGCTCTGCTGTATAATCTATATGGTCCTGTGGTTTTAAGAACATCTTCATCCGAACCAGCTAATAAAGCGAGAGCTACGGAAGAGGAAATGCTTGAATTTATTGAGACCGAGTTGACAGCAGCAGCTGAGGCACTACCTCATCCGGGATCAACTCCTTCATACTACCTGTATGG
>CAXEKM010000819.1:0-4496 GCA_963996645.1 uncultured Marinoscillum sp. | reverse complement strand
TGCACTGGGGATGTTGATTAGCAATGTTTGGGGAATTCCCGAATGGTTGAAAGCAGGATTAAAACATGAGTTTTTTATCAAGACAGGACTTGTGTTATTGGGAGCTGAGGTGCTTTTTGGTAAAGTTCTGGCCATTGGTTTGCCGGGATTGTTTGTCGCCTGGGTGGTTACTCCCATCGTTTTAATCACTACATTTTGGTTTGGACAACGCATATTGAAAATTGGATCAAAAAGTCTCAATATTACGATCAGTGCAGATATGTCGGTATGTGGGGTTTCTGCAGCTATTGCTACTGCTGCTGCTTCAAAAGCCAAAAAAGAGGAGCTAACTACAGCTATCGGCTTGTCTATGGTATTTACATCAGCCATGATGGTCGCCTTGCCGGCTTTGATCAAAGCGCTGGACATGCCTGAAGTATTGGGAGGTGCCTGGATAGGTGGTACGGTGGACGCCACTGGAGCAGTAGTAGCAGCTGGAGCATTTCTAGGTGATACTGCGCTCAACGTTGCCGCTACGATTAAAATGATTCAGAACATTTTGATTGGGGTTATAGCTTTTGGAGTGGCCGTGTATTGGGCAACCAAGGTTGAAAAAGAGGAAGGTCAAAAGGTCTCCAAATCCGAAATATGGAACAGGTTTCCAAAGTTCATTCTTGGTTTTATTGGAGCTTCCATTTTGTTTTCCGTTCTTCAGCAATCTCTCTCACCTGAAGATTCTGTGAGTATGATTGAAAAAGGAGTATTCAGCTTCTCCAAATCCATGCGAGGGTGGTTATTTGCTCTGTCATTCGCGAGTATTGGACTTTCTACCAATTTCAAGGAACTCAAAGCTCATTTTCATGGCGGAAAACCGTTAATTCTTTATGTCTGTGGTCAATTATTGAATCTAGGTTTAACACTACTGATGGCCTGGATCATGTTTTATCAAGTGTTTCCTGAAATCACCGAGTCTTTATGAAGAAATTATTCAAAGTGATTGGTTTTATAGGAATGGTCATGCTTCTGCAAGTCAGTTTAAATCAATTGGGTCAAACTACCTTAAAACATGAGAAATCGATTATTGAAAGCAAGGATATTGATCCTGCAGTATTTTTTTATACAGAAAGTGAACAGGCTCTAAAAGCAGAAAAAGCAGTAAGAAAACGCGTTAGTGCTCAATCTGAACTCTTTGAGTAATCACATTATTTTCCTGATCAATTTTCAAAAGATAAGTTCCCGGTTTTAATCGAGAAATATCTATGCGAGGGCTTTGAAACTCTTTGATTTTCTGTCCAGCGAGATTCATAATCGTTCCTGTAAAAGAACCATTAATGCCTTTTATGTGAAGAAGGTCAGATGATGGATTAGGATAAATTGTAATTAGGTTGTTGTTCGAACCTAAAATCACTTCTTCTCCTTCTGTCCAATATAACTTGTGATAATAGTGGTCAAGCCCTCCCGAAAGGTAGACCAGTGGGGCATTCCAGTTAATAGTGATTTCATTAGTGGAGTAACTGCACCAATCGTCCAGGTAGCATTTGGCAGGAACTGATGAAGGATAGGCACTGCTTCCACAGTCATCATTAGTGTTATGTGGATTCGGACCACCAGCTAGAAAACCAGGAACTGGATCTGCGATAGCATCAGCTTCTGATTGTCGATGATGGATATTCATTGGAGTTTTATCACCAAATCCGGTCACATAACTATAGCCAGTGGCATTTCTTCCTATTAAATAATCCAATGCTGAGTTAGCTGCATCAAAATAGTCCCTGTCCTTGGTCAACTCAAACGCTTTCAATAAGAGCATGCCTTGATTGGCAGGAACCGAATTACTCCCCCAGTAAAAATCATTGTTTGGAATGAAGTAAGGGGATGTTGTGCGAGCATTTAGAATGCCCGATGAAAGGTTTATCAGTTTGTTTTTAAGAGTTGTGGTGTCTAGTTGTTCTGCTACTTCTTTGCGGTGATTTACAAGTGAGAGTAATCCTAAAGTTTCAACGTTCGGCCACCCTGGCCATCCGAAGTTTCTATTGAGATCTATTGCTGAAAAATATTTAGACTCTCCGGTGGAGATGGCTAATTCGCATGTCGCCCAAAAAAATTCATCTTGAAAATTTCCATCACCATACCCACCCGTATTAACAGCTGGATATCCATTTTCGGCAGCGGGATTGTTATATGAGATATTAGGGTTTTCGGAGGCCCACGACCATGCTAGCTGCGCTTGTTCTAGCCATTGACTGGATAGTTCAGGAAGGAAGTCTTGATAGATTCTTGATGCCATAGCCATTACAGCGGCAAAATCTAGCGTAGCTGCTGTGCCTTTGGCCACTACATAGCGAGTAGCTGTCGCTTGATTAGGCATTACTGCTCCTTGAAAGTTGGCGTGGGTTGTTTTATTATAAACGCCACCATCTTCGTCCTGCATGGTTGACATCCACTCCAGATTCCATAGAACTTCATCTAGTATATCAGGTATTTCATTATCAGACTCTGGAATGTTTAGATTCAAGGAGTTGTAAAATTCTGAATAGTCTTCATACGCAGCCAAAAGAGTATAGGTGCTGATGCCTGAGTTTACAATGTACTTGTTATAGTCTCCAGCGTCATACCAGCCTTTAGGAGTAGAAATGACTGTGCCAGCTGGTCTTGAGTCGGTAGCTGCCGATGGCAATACAACTACTTGATCATCTAAATGACCTGCAGCTCGGTGGAATTCTCCTGCATAGGTTTCTTCCAAAGCGATAGAAGCTCTGTTATAATAATAGGCTTTGATAGAGCCAGATGCTAGTGGTCGGATGGACTCATCGGATATTCTAAAGGTATAAGAAGTCTCGCCGTTTGGCAGTCTTAGTTGATAACTTCCTCGAATTTCTAGTTCTGAAAAATCTGCTATTTTGACATTTTCCTGTGATTGATTCCAGTATGTGGAGTTTGATAAGGTGCTTTCATAGACTGCAGAGCCATTTTGAATGATTTCAAAAGTAGTGGCGTCAGAATCTATGATGGCGGCTATTTTTTGACCATTAGGGAAAAAACCTAATTGGTTTAGCCGAATGGATTCCTGTGCTGTGGCATAGATAGTTATTAGAAAAGCAAAGATGCTGGCCTGGGTTTTCATCACATTAGAGTTAAGGTTAAGCTAAATCTAAAATGAATCGCAGAGTTATGAACTATGCAGTGAGGAGATGTAGACATATTATACCTCAAGCGGTGACATAGCGTCGTTATGTCATTCTGGAATTAGGTCTTTTAGTAATCTGATTTGTTTGAGGTCTCAATTGGTCAAACCGGTTAGACCAGGTTTTTTTCAATGCTGACTCGGATGAGTTGGGCGGTGTTGCTCACGGAGAGTTTTTCCATGATATTTCTACGATGAGCATCCACTGTTCGAGTACTTAAATTGAGATCATAAGCGATTTCCTTGTTTGTTACTCCCTCTGCTAGGAGCTTAAGTACTTGTAGTTCCCGCTTGGTTAGCTGATAGGGTATAATAGAAGGTTCGGCACTCTTTTTTTGATGCTGATTACCCAGTATGTTCATCACTAGTTGAGAGTAGAAAGTTTCTTTTGTGGCTACTTTTCTTACAGCCGAAATGATAAGTGATTCATTCGATCCCTTAAAAATATATCCCAAAGCACCGTTTTGATAGGCACTAATGACATTGTCTTCATCATAGGATGCGGAGATGATTAATACAGACGTGGGTATGTTTTCTTTATTAATTTGTTGAGTAATTTCTATTCCACTGAGTTCGGGCATGAATAGGTCAGCAATGAGGACTTTCGGCTTCAATTTACGAACCAGATTGAGTGCTTCCGATCCATTACACGCTTCGGCAATGACGTTGAAATCTTCTACGTCGCTTAGTAGTTTGATGAGACCGTATCGGATCAGTCCATGATCATCTGCAATAACAATGTCTATTTTTTCCTGCATTTACATGATTTGTAAACAATTGATATTCAGTTAATTATAGTAATTGACGCACCGATCAAAAGTTGTTTTTGATAGACTCGCCTATCCTCGTTAATACAATAACCTAATTTTTCATATTAGGCAAATGACCTATCAAATTAGGCTCTTTTTGCTATTGTGGCGGGTTAGCGAGAATTCTACTTTTGATTTAGTGTTCGTACCATAAGGTAAAACACTAATCATCAAAAATCAACTTCGCTTTAAATGAGTACTGAAACCACCGTCAAACCATCTAAGAATGGCAAGGTAGAACACACACCGTCAATTCAAGAATTGAACGAGAAGATCCGCTTACTACAACTTAAAAACGAAGAGTTGGAGAAAGAGCAACGGACGCACCAACAAACCCTGGAACAAGCTGTAGATAGCATTATCATCATCGATACAGAAAAAAGGATCACTTTTTACAATGCGGCAGCGGTAAAAATGTTCGGGTTCACACGAGAGGAAGTAATGGGGCAAAATGTGAAAATGATTGTACCATTAGCGCATCAAGCCAAGCACGATACCTATATCGATAATAATGTACACACTGG
>CAXEKM010000818.1:0-3848 GCA_963996645.1 uncultured Marinoscillum sp. | reverse complement strand
TGATGTCTGGATTCTTTTCTGCGTTGGCTGTGGGAATTACCTTCTTGATAATATGGTATTTCGGAAGTCAGTTTGTTCAAAAGCAAGCAATATTGCTGATTGGTGGATTGGTAGGATCCTTCATGTTGACTTTTTCTGATTCTTTCTGGTTTTCGGCAGTAGAAGCTGAGACTTATGGACCGTCAGTTTTCTTCATGGTGTTATTGATTTGGTTATCCATAAAGCCGGGTTCTTTTCATGGGAAAGACAAGTCAAATCGAGTGTTGCTATTCAGTTACCTTCTTGGACTTTCCTATTGTATTCACCCAATGTGTATTTTAATTCTACCTGTTTGTGTTATTCTTTGGAGATCTGAACAGCAGCGAACCTGGACGCAATTTGCTATCTCATTCGTTATCGGCGGATTGATCATTTTATTCATCAGTAAGGTTGTTGCTGTTGATTTGTTTGAGTGGGCCTTCATCGTGGACCTATTTGCTGTCAATACGCTTTCACTTCCTCTATATTCGGGGGTTTTTCTTCTACTGTTGGCTATTGGAATTGTACTGTTTGTGGTCTGGAAGAAATATGTCCATCTGAGACTATGGGTGATGTCTTTGGTGTTTTTAGTAGCAGGATTCTCCCCTTATATCATGCTGTTTGTTCGTTCCACTCAAATGCCTCCAATTAATGAATTTGTGCCCGGTGATTTGGCTAAAATAAAGCCTTATATGAATCGTGAGTCTTATCCCGGGAGACCATTGGTATATGGGCCATATTTTGATGCTAAAATCAATGAGGTGAGCACCAAGGCGAATGCGTATGTTGTTCAAAATGAAGCATACAAGCAGGTAGGAGAGGTGCCTGAATATCACTACGAGTCTTCAAGACAAACCATACTGCCTAGAATCTACAGTAATGATCCTGCTCATATACAGGTCTACCAGCAATGGTCTGGTCTTACTCCAGGACAAACGCCAAAATTTTCTCATAATTTGAAGTTCTTGCTGGATTATCAACTAGGGCATATGTATTTGAGATATGTGCTTTGGAATTTTGGTGGAAGGATAAGTGATGAGCAACATGCCGGCTGGGCAAAGCCTTGGGATGGAATGATTTCTCGAGAAAATATGGGCTACAACAAGGCGTATAACCAGTATTTCATGTTGCCATTCCTGTTAGGATTAATCGGTTTGTATTTTCATGCTAAGAAAGATCGAAGAGGATTTGTTGCTAACATGGCATTCTTTCTAATTACTGGATTACTTCTCACAATATACCTAAATGGTACCCCTAATGAGCCTCGAGAGCGTGATTATATCTATGTAGGATCTTATTTGGCTTATTGTATTTGGATAGGAATAGGAGCGATGTGGGTTGGAGATTTTCTCAGGGGTAAGAATTTAGAACTGGCATCAGCTATTCTTTTAATGCTGCCTGCTTGGGTGGCTTATCAGAATTGGGATGATCATGATCGTTCTGGCCGAACATTTCAAATGGACTATGCAAGGTCTGTTTTGAATAGCTGCGAAGAAGGTGCTATTTTATTTACTGGTGGAGATAATGATACGTTCCCACTTTGGTATTTGCAGGAGGTAGAAGGTTTCAGAACGGATGTACGGGTCAAGGTTCTCAGCTATTTCAATGCTGATTGGTATATCAATGATTTGACCAGAGAATATTATAATTCACCACCGGTCAAACTTACACTTCAGCAAAGTTCAGATGAATATGGTCCTTATGATCCGGTGTATCTCCAGGAGTCTATGGATAAGGCTATTTCCTGGACTAAATACATGGAAGCTCTCAATAAGCGCAATCCCAACCTTATTCTAAAAAATCGCAATAGTGAATTCTTCGTGCTGCCTTCAAGGAAACTGTCTGTGGTAACTGAAAAGGGGAATTTGGAAGTACATGTTACGGGTTCCTATTTGCCCAAAAGTGAAATGGCTATTTTGGATGTAATAGCTTCTAATGGTTGGGAAAGGCATATTTATTTCAATTTCACTTCCATCAATAGTTTGAGCATTGATTTGAAAAAGTATGTGATTCAGGAAGGGCAAGTTTATCGTTTAACAGCAACTGAACATGAGAGAGATCAAATACCTATGGATTTGGAGAAGTCATATCAGAACCTGATTGCTAAAGCTGACTACAGCAATCTCTCTAATCAAGATGTTTATTTCAATTATGAGGATTTTCAAGCTAGAATGATCAATCCTTTGAAGTTTTCAATGAATGCATTGATACATCAATACCTGCAATCCGGTAATATGGACAAAGCAGTAGAGGTTGCAGAATTTGCCAGAAGAAACTTGTACGGTGCAAGCTCGAGACCATCCTATGGAGATTTGCAGCTAGGACAAATATTGAAGACTCTTGATAAGGATGATGAAGCTGATGAAATACTGACTAATGTGTATGAGTATCTCACCGCAGACTTGAAATTAAGATTAAAACTAGACCAGCAAATAGAACGCAATGATCTAATGGTTCTTCAGGAAGCAGTTAGGGTTTTAAACGATACGGATGTTTATCAAGAGTTTAATTTGCTCATCAATCAAGTTAATACTCGTCTGAAAATATAGAGTGTTCAAACGCTATTGGTGTCGTTAATCGAAGGTTATCTCTAACTGTTGGCAAGATGAAGTTTAGTGAGTATCTTGAAGTATACTCACTTTTATGTCTAATACCCGATCTTTTACCGTTGTAAGAAATAGGCTGATTCTTCTGTTCATAGTTGCTATTGGTTTAGTAGTGTGTTTGTTGTTTTATCTTAACTACAAGCAAGCAGAATACATAGCTCATAGTGAGGATATAGGAGCTATTATTAATAAGTCTGGACGTCAGCGCATGTTGAGTCAATGGTTGACTAAAGAAGTATTGATCGAACAGTTGTCTCCAGAACAGAGCGTTTCAGAAGCTGAGTTAGATTCTGTGCTGTTGTTATTTGAAGATTCTCATGAGTTACTTTTTTCAAAAAGCAAACAGTTGGACAAATCCAACTTAAACGACTTATTTCAGCAGATTCAGCCTGTTTTCATTTCCCTGGTCTCCCTCGTTGAAAATTTGGAGCAAGATGAAGATGTTTCCATAGATTCGGTGGGTCTCTTAGAATTAGAGTCTGCTTTTTTACCCTTGATGGATGCTATTACCTACGAGTTTGAATTGGTTCAAACGGATACTTTTGATGCTATAAATGATAGTGTATCTTTCTCAAACAGGATATTAGCATTGGTTATTTTCATTATTGGAACTACCGTATTGATAATTACTGTCAATATCATAAAAGGTTATTCTTCCAAGCTTCAGGATGTTCGGCTTGAGTTGCAAAACTCACTGGCAGGTGAGCAGAGTAAATTGGATAAGCTGCATTTTCTTACAGATACCATTAAGGTTGGAGTTTGGGAAAAAGATTTTAGAGAGTCTACTGAAAAGTGGACCGCTCGATTGTATGAAATACTAGGTTATGACAAGACTGATTTCAAAGGTACAGCTGCTGAATTTATGTCTTTGGTTCATCCATCTGATCTCCAAACATTAAAAAATGCCAGTAATCGCTCTATCATGCTTGGGGAGCCCTCCACGGTAGAGTTGCGTGTTCGAAATGCATCTGGTGATTATATCTGGGTGGAAGCATCTGGCAATGCTAGAAAAAATGCCAAAGGTGAACTGGACTTGCTTATTGGGGGAGTGTCTGAAATCACTGACCGCAAGCTACTGGAAGTTCAACTTAGGGTCTTTATTGAAAGAGCACCAGCTGCAATAGCGATGTTTGATACTGACATGAAGTATATAGCCGCAAGTCATAAATGGAAAGAAGATTATGGGATTCTGGATCAGGAGATAATAGGACGTAGCCACTATGA
>CAXEKM010000817.1:0-14221 GCA_963996645.1 uncultured Marinoscillum sp. | reverse complement strand
TCAGGCAATGCATAGAGACTTTTTGGATAGATGGCAACAGCCAGGCGATGAAACGTATACCAATGTTCCTTCCATGCCAGAGCAAGCAAATGCTTACCGGGATTTTGTTTACACGGGATCCGAACTGATGATTGAAAAAGGGGATCATATTCGTTTGGAGGACATCAATTTTGGATACACCTTTTCTCAGAATACATCACCATGGTTACCATTGAAGGAGCTAAGAGTATTTGGCTATGCGCGTAATTTGGGCATCCTGTGGCAGGCTAGCAAGTCGGGTCTCGACCCAGATTACCCAAACGCATCGTATCGAACACCAAGAACCTACTCCATCGGCCTAAATGCCACATTCTAAATTCTTTAATTCTAATAAACTTCAGATCAAGGGAATATCAAACCATTCACAATCTACTTCTCCCCATTTCTTAAGGGGGAGATTGAGAGGGGGTTTTAATTACCAAATACTCTGTACTCAATGCCAAATACCAAAACCATGAAATCAATAAAATTCACATATATAATACTACTCTTCACCATGACCTCATGCGCAGAAGAATGGCTGGACATTAAACAAGACAAATCAATAGTAGTACCTCAATCACTCGCTGATCTTCGGGCATTACTAGACAATAGTCCGGAACTGAACTTTGCTTGCACACCTATGCTCGGGATTATTAGTGCAGACAATTTCTACTTAGACGATGAAGACTGGAATTCCTTAAGCTATGCAGAAGAAAAAAATGCGTACATCTGGAACGAAGATGTCTACCAGGGCAATACCAGTTACAGTTACAACAATCCTTACAAAGCAATACTGCTGGCCAACATTGCACTGGAAGGGCTTGAGAACATTGCCCCGTCTAATCAGCAACAACAGGATTGGAACAATATTAGAGGCAGTGCGCTGTATTACAGAAGTTGGATGTTTTATCAGTTAGCGCAGCCTTATACCAAACAATACAATGCTACAACAGCAGAAACAGACTTAGGAATTGCTCTGCGTCTAGAATCTGATGTGAACCTCCCTTCCACAAGATCTTCAGTTCAGAAAACGTATGATCAGATCATCAGGGACACTAGAGAATCATTGGAGTTACTTCCTCAGACACCGATAGTCAAAACCAGGCCAGGACAGGCTGCAGCCAATGGACTTCTGGCAAAGGTGTTCTTACAAATGGGCAGGTATGAAGAGGCATTGAAGTATGCCAGTGCTACACTTGAGCTACAAAACCAACTAATCGAATACAATGAATTAGATACTACAGCCACTTACCCCTTTACTCAAATGAACGAAGAGGTTGTTTTCCAAAGCACGACATATCCGTTTTTCGAAGTTTTCAACAGTCTGAGTATTGCTGATGAGCTCTACCGTTCATACGATGAATCCGACTTGAGAAAGAAACTATTCTTCTGGCAGAATGGAGACAAGGTTGCTTTCAAAGGAACCTATGACGGCTCAGTTCAGCAGTTCAATGGTATCGCCATTGACGAAATCTATTTGATAAAGGCTGAAAGTGAAGTGAGACTTGGGCAACTAAATGAGTCCACAAATACATTAAATCAGCTTTTGCAGACACGGTGGGTAGAAGGGAAATATACACCCGTTTCTGCTTTAGAAGAGCGTGAATTACTGGAGATTATCCTACTGGAGCGTAGAAAATCATTGCTCTTTAGGGGGATTCGCTGGTCAGATTTGAAAAGGTTAAATCAAGAGCCCGAATGGGCCGTCACACTTGAAAGAACAGTTCAGGGGACCAATTATACACTCAGTCCTGAAAGCAACAAGTATGTATTTCCAATCCCCGATGATGTGATTGCTCTTTCAGGGATGCAGCAAAACCCTCGTTAAAATTAGACTAGAAAAAAGAAGCCGGGTTATCCCCGGCTTCAAATAGATCAACTTCTCTTTGCGACTTGTGGTTCCTCATCATACTCGTCAATAGAGTCATAAAGAGGTTCCCCAGTTCCAGAGTCAACTTGATCATCAGATAAGCCAACAGCACAGTTTTGTGAACTACCGAGGCAAACAACCATAGGGTTTATTGGATCTCCAATGTTGCCAGCATCATCCAGCTCAAACCAATGTGTAGTAACAGCCTCCTCTTCAGGCATATTGAATGCAAACGCTGCTACTAGAGCAAAAACAAACGCTACCAAAGGCAGCTTTTTAATGAACTTTTTCATAGTTTTAATTTTAGATACTATAATAAATTATGCGTCATCACTTAGGTAGATGACCATACCTGAAGCGGAGTTCTCCTCGAGATCTCCGCTTCTTGTTTATTCATCATTTCGATCCCACTCCTCTTTTTTCCCCAAGATCTAGTGGCGCACGGCTACGGTCCGACGTTTCGGAGGTGCTTCTCACTACCTCGTCATTGCGATCCCGCCTCACCAGAGCGGGAGAAGCAATCTC
This sequence comes from uncultured Marinoscillum sp., assembly GCA_963996645.1. Classification (GTDB taxonomy): domain Bacteria; phylum Bacteroidota; class Bacteroidia; order Cytophagales; family Cyclobacteriaceae; genus Marinoscillum. The sequence continues at coordinate 11,805 of CAXEKM010000817.1, read as the reverse complement.
ACACCATCAAAGGAATGTCAGCCTGAGGTTATGCACCCGACTACCGATTACCGATTACCGTTTCACCGATCACCGACCAACTGAATACTAGTCACTCTCCAGTTGAGGGTACCAAGTGGCGGATTCTCAGTATTATGTAGCCACATCCAAGTACCATCTGGCATTCCTACAACTATTCATAATTCACCTCCACGATAGCTTATTACTAGTTTACCAGTTAACCGATCCACCGATTACTGATCACCATTGTTTGTCATTCTGACGAAGCTTGCCTATCGGCAGACAGGGAAGAATCTAATCTACTATCCACTAAATTCGCCTTATCTATCACCGACCAACTGAATACCGACCTACCGTTTACCGTTTCACTGATCACTGCCCCACTGATTACCGATCTACAAACACACTGCCCTACTGAATACTAGTCACTTTCCAGTTGAGGGTACCAAATGGTAGTTTCTAAGTATTAAGTGGCCCTCTCAACGTACTATCTGGTATCCCTACAACTATTCATAATTCACCTCCGCGATAACTTATTACTAGTTTACCGGTTACTAATCACTATCGACTATGGTCTAAGAATGCTTACCTATTACTTACCCACCGACCAACTGAATACCGACCTACCGATTACCGTTTCACTGATCACTGTCCCACTGATTACCGATCTACCGACTACTGGTCATTCCTAACAATCCACCACCCCACCGTAGCAATCCCTAAAAACACCGCATTAAAAACCAAGTGCGCTTCCCAACTAAGGCTCTGCAATACACCTCCACAGGAGCACGGAACCTCTCCAAAAACATTAAGAACAGCCAACCCTACATATACTGTGAAGCATATCATTAGGACAAATGATATAAGCATTCCAATTTTTCTCGTTGGTCTTAGTAATAAGAGGAGGGATGTTGTTAATTCAGCTATAGGTAAGACCCAAACCAATAGATCATTAAACCACTCGGGTAAAGGCTGCTTAGATATTTGGTATTCAAAGGCCTCCCAGTCTGTGATTTTACTTACTGCCGTATAGACAAAAAGCAATACTAGCAGACCTGTAATTACTTGGGATGTGGCCTCACTATTAAGTTTCATAGCTGTCTTACTTACATGGTGATCATTAATACGAGCAGTGAATGACCTTGTTAATTTATTGGTAATGCAATGCCATTAACTGTAAATAAAGTTCTATCTAATTAATTGATAATCAGTTGATAAAAGCGGAGTTTGATTTGATGGATCGGTATTATTCTCACACCGACCATAACTCACTGATTACAGATCACCATTAGTTTGCTTACATAGAAAGAAAGAAAGGACCTTGCACAGTTAATTAAACACAGATCATGTTTAGGCATATCAACTATGGTCTGAAAACTGTCAACTAATAAGTGACAATCGATTGCTGACCTACTGATCATCGCTATTCTATTCACTTGTAGCTTCTGGCTGTGGAATTATAACTAACATCTAGGAGCTATTACTCACGGACCTACCGACCAACTGTATATTGATTGACCAATTACGTATCAGTCACTTCTGCTGCTAACTCTTGACTAAGTACTACCCCCTGATGGCTGGGATATAATGCTATTAAGTAAAGATAATTGATAGGGTGAGTTCTAAAAATAAGCTTTATTTAATAACAGTGGTTTGGGGTGAGGGGGATGGTCTTTCACCTCCTGACTACCCTTAATCGTCTCTTGTTTTTCAGCTAACCTATCACTGATTGCCAATTCACCGATCTATAGACAACCGGATTAATTAGTTAGTACTGTTCACTTATCTGCTGATCACCAGTCCAACAAATAATACCCACCGACCAATTACTCATATACCTGTCACATCCATAAGCATTGAGCGATCATAAACTCAACATGTTTCACTGTATACCCCTAAAATAAATCAGGGATATACAGATCACAATGTTTCTTCTATCGCTAGTCAGCACCATCATTCTTTGCAACATTGATGGTGTATTCAGCAACATTAATTCCTTGTGCGGTTCCTACTTCTGCGTCAAAGCGCCAGTGGATACCACCATAAACCCTGGATTCTGCCGCCTCCAGAGCCCAATCTCTGAATTTTGAACCCTCTTCTGGAAAGATGTAAGTAAGCACTTCAGCAGCTGCCGCAGAAAAAACACTATGCCCGGAGGTATAACTCGGGAAGTTTGGAGTTCCTGCTATAGTTTTATAGCCGGGGATGGTCTGGATTGGCCGTGGATAGTGATAATAGTATTTCGCATCCCAACAGCTGATCCCTCCATCCATCATCGCCATATTAAGATAGGCAAACAATCGAGCTGTCCTCAATGGGTTCAACCTGTATTTGACAATGTATTCATTGGCAATTCTGTTCCAGTGTCCAGGTGGTGTATATGTACCCAGTCCATCCTGCCAAAAGTTGGCAATACGTCGCCATTCTTCCGTCATGTTCTCCATATAATATACTAACTCATCCACGTTTTCCTCATATTCTCTTGAACCAGGTGCTGGTGGTTCTGCCGGTCTTACTTCTTCCAGAGAAGGTACGTTCCACATCTGTACCTGACTGAATAAGGGAGTCAACCCCACTGGTCGGGTGGGCACTTCTAAATTATCCCATTGCCAACCATAACGAGCAAAAGCGGATGCTTTAATGGAATCGGAGACATGCTTAGGGCATTGTGCCTTGCTCATTCCGTCTCCGGACGCTCTGGTAAGAGCAATCTCTGCTATTTGCTCACCGATGGTTTCACCAGCAGAAATGTCACTAGATACATTGATCCCAGCCCACTGGAGACTAGCCATATGTTCATCTGCTTTCGATTGAAGATAATCTGCTTCAAGTGGGAACATGGTCGTCAAAATGTCTCTGGATACAGCTGCAATTACAGCTCCATCTGAAGGATACGAAGGAATATTATTTTTTGAGTAAGCTACAGGAATGGTTTGATCTACCTCGTACGGTGAAGGTCTGTTGTACAGATACTTGTAATGCCAGGCGGAAATCAACCCATCAAACTGTGCTGCACCTAGATACGCGAAAACTCGAACCGCATAGGGGGGATGTGCAAACGGGAACGCTGGAGGGCCTTCAGGGTTGCCGGGGTTAGGTAATGTGTAGGTTCCATCCTCATTCGGACCTGGTATCAGATTGTATTTTGCCACCAGCTCTAAGGCTATCTCATTCCAGCGAATAGTAGGGTTGCTGGTCCAATAATTAATGGCTTCCATTTGATCATTAGTCAAATCATTGGTTTCCGACCTTAGCTCATCGAGCTCAGTTTGATAACTTGTTGAAGTGATATCCGCTGGTGTAGAAATTACAATTTGGGAGCCTTCATTCAATAATACAGGACTCCAGGAGCCTCCACCTTCATCAATTCCTGAATAGGTATAATCTGTAAAGTTTGCGTACCGGGGTAATTCTTCTTCACAAGAAAAAATCCCGATCATCAGCAACAGTCCACATGTATGCACTAATTTTTTTATAAAATATTTCATCGTTTCTGGATAGTTGATTTTTTTAAAGCTTAAACTGATAGGTGATTCCTCCTCTAAGTGTTGTGAATTTTCCTGTATTTCTACCATGAATCACCTGGCTGAATCTTGCTAGTAGACCTAATCCCTTAAGTTTGGAAAAGTAGTATTGAGCGGATATCCCCAATAAATCCGACTGCACTTTATTGGTGGGTTGACCTGCATTGTATTTGCGGATATCATCGCCACTGGTAGACTTGATGGCAGTGTAGCTTGCTTCCAGTTTAAGCGAATAATTCAATAGCCAGGTTCCAGCTACAGCCTGGTAGTTCCATGCATTAGGTACATCCATCAAGGCAGTATAGTAGCTGCCATTATTGTAGTAATAATCCCTTTCAGCCTCGGTTTGTCCTCTCCATAAATGAGCAAGAGAAGATCTAAAATAGACGCCATTGTCCAGCTCATACTGAAGAATTCCTCGAAATGACCACTCATATGCTCCAAAACCAATACTGTAAGGCCTGTAGTCAGAAAGGTAGTTACTCATCGGAGTAGAAAACCCTACAGTGCTGAGTACCGCCAGCTTACCCTTGCCAATCTGATGTTTAAAAAGTTCAGCTTTTATAGCAAGTCCAATATCTTGGAACCCCTCTGCTCCGGCAAACCTCCCTCCATTTGGTTCTGATGATTTTGTTTTTACATAAGGCGTAGAGACAATAAGGTTTATCTTATCATGAATTCCAATAGCTATCATTGGCATAATCATCGTTCGGTTAAGCGTAGAAACAGTTTCGTTATTCCTCAAGGTAGTGCCTTCCCAATAGTGATCCCAGCGCCCATGATCATAAATAACGGCAATACATGATTCACGCTGTTTCATCATAATGGCATCTGTAGGAGTTTGTGCTCTTCCTTCAGTTAGGAGTAAAGTGGTAATTAACAGAAAGGTCAATAGAGGGTTGAATAACCCATATTCAGTTAGATTTTTCATTTAATTTTATGAGTTAGAATAGTGTGGAAAAGAGATGAGACAAAAGGGCATAATGCCCCTGAGTCTTTAAGATAAAATAGTTTCATACGTAGTTAGATTAGTAAAATAAGACACATGGCATCACCTCTAGTTGGCAGTCCCATAGATCTTCAGATTAAAAAAAGAATATCACCTGAATTGGAAGATTAGGTTTGTGGAGGGGGAGTGGTCACTTCTCTATAAAGTGATTTCACCCGTACGAGTGCTCGCATGCCAAAATTTGGATGTAGTAAAAAAGATATTCGACTCGCAGACCAGATGTTATTGGATTCTGGCATATACTCTTTGATCACCGATTTAAGGAGGTCGGCCCCATTTTTGTTGTTACTTTCTCCATTTGACATAGCACGTACCCAGTCAGCAATTGAATGGTTAAGCTTTTCAGTGTCCCTGTCTTTCGCAACGATTAAGTGAATAGCATCCATTGCGTACTTCTGCATGACCTTGCGATAGAGAGTGCCATTAATGACAATTTTTCCTGTGGTTACGCGGTATTCTGATTGACTTGTCCAATAGGGCAATGCAATTGGAATAGAGAAGTGTTGCATGTCAGGAGTGATCTCCACATCGGACATCCACTTGTTATCAATTTGTCTTGCACTATACCAATAATATCCCAGGTATCCCACTTGATAAAGCAGGAATAAACAAAGGAAAAATATGGAAAATGCCTTTCTCACAACTTACAAGTTAAGACGGATTTTAAACAAAATGAAATGTAACTGTAAGGCCTTTAAAGAAATGGGAGGTATTAATCCTCCCTTAGGAGCGGCTTTTGTGTGAATTACTTAAGTTAATGTTTCAATTTTTATTCTTCATTCTAATTTGTCGACTCCAATTTCCCAGCTAACGGATGATTAATTTGCCCAGCTAATCGAATTCCTTTTTACTAATTATCTGCTTTTCAACCTACCGATTGGGTCTCTTCTGATATATGATCAACCGAGTAACTAATTACTTCCCTACTGATCACAGGTCACCGTTTCACCTTCCCGCGGATTACTATTCATCGATGCATTTTTTAAATTACTTTCATGAGTAGTTATCTAATTCAGAGAGCATGGATATTGAGTCTTATTACAATTGGATATAATCTGATAGAAGGTGTGGTGTCTACGTTCTTCGGTGCCTCCGACGAAACTTTAGCATTATTCGGATTTGGTGTTGATAGCTTTGTTGAAGTGCTATCAGGTATTGGTATTGCCCACATGATCATCCGAATGAAGAAACACCCGATTGCCAGTAGAGATCAATTTGAAATCAGTGCTTTAAAAATAACTGGAACTTCTTTCTATATTTTAGTGGCAGGTCTCATTATCGGTGCAGTTCTTTCTGTAATTTATCAATCAAACCCGGAAACAACCTTAGTAGGAATTATCATTTCCACAATATCAATTTTGACCATGTACATTTTGTATAGACAGAAATTGAAAGTAGGTAAAGAGTTGAATAGCGAGCCTATTATTTCGGATGCCAATTGTACCAAAACATGCTTTTATCTTTCCTTCATCCTTCTTGGTTCAAGTGCAGTATACGAAGTGTTCAATATCCCTTATGTAGACGCAGTTGGTAGTTTTGGAATAGCTTATTATGCTTTCAAAGAAGGAAAGGAAGCATTCGAAAAGGCAAAAACCAAATCTCTTAGCTGTACCGATCATTGCTGTTAAGATATGGGTGGTTTTAGGCCAAAACATTTACGCATTTCTCTTATATCATTTGATAGTATTGGAGCCTACCTTTATCATATGGAAAGTGAAACTTTATTTAAACCGAATGATTTTGTCAGGTGGTCTTATGCTCCTGGCATCGTAATGGAGGTTAGAGGTTTTACTCAAAGTTCAATCGATGGAGCTTTATCATACTACTGTTCATTCATTGATGATGATGGCAATCTTTGTAATACCCTCTTGCCACAAAATGAACTTACAATAATCAAAGAATCAACAAATAAGCTAATCTAGATAGGATGACGATAAAAACGTCATTTTCGATACTTCCCTTGATACACCCCCAAAGCCTCCAGTTTCAAATTGATTTCTTGATGAAGTTGACGGGATTTTCTGTTCCAGGGCCAAATACCGTGATCAAAAAGAATTTGTGTCTTTTCCAGAAGAAGGTCATATATCCTTTTCTCGATAAGGTATTGATGTACTTCATCATTCAATACCTCTAGTTTCTTTTGATGTAGTGCTGAAACACGATGGTCAGTACTGCATTGACAAGCAAGACGGAAGCCATCTGGATTACCACATCCAGTAAATGAATCTTTTCCAAATACATGTATTGAATAAAGCTTTTTACATGGACATTCAACCTTAATTTGCTGGTAGGTCATTTAAGAAAAAATTTGAATTCCAATTACATCTTAGATAACGTAAGGTATCGAAAATAATTCTCATCCATTCTTGAGTTAACCAGTTTGAAAGGGATTTAAATCCAAATATTTCTGCTAAGAATGCTTGTTTAAATTCAATTTTATCCTCTTATCCTTCAATTATTCCGGCAGTAAACTATATTTGATTTAATACTTGCCTAGTGTTAATTGATGTATTCCTTCTTTAGAAATGTAGTGAATGGATAGGTTGTGAGCATAACAAATCTCCTTTACTACTGAAAGGCCAATCCCCATGGATTCTGGATTCTTGGAGCGTTTCTGAAACATTTCAAACATCCTTTCTGGATGCTTAAGATCCTCTGAGCCCGTATTTGTTAAGGTCAATCTAATCTTGCCAGCAGTATCGCAAATTACTTTCAACCAGATTTTACCATTAACGATGTTATGGCGAATAGCATTTTGACACAAATTCGAAACGAGAATTTCCATGAGTGCTGCATTCATTTCTACCTCAAAATCTTGAGTACATCCATTGAGGTATAAGATGTTGTTGTTTTCCAGATGTTCCCTTTGTCGGACAAAATATCCATCAATCTGTGAGACTAAATTGAAAGATTTTAAATCCTCAAATTGATTATTCTCAATCTTCGAAAGTAACAATAGGGACTTCACAATTCTCGAAAGCTTTATGGATGACTCAGAAATATTCTGAATGGATAGATAGTCTTCTTGAGTGAGATGTTTATTCTGTAGGACATTCTCAATATTTGCATTGACTATTGATAGTGGAGTCTGTACTTCATGAGCAACATGATCAATAAATTTCTTTTGTTGAAAGAAATCGTTTCGAATTTGAATACTCATTTTTTTAACCGTCTGATTGAGCAAATCAAACTCGTCAATAGTACTCTTGGTTAATTGAAGCTCTTTGCCTGACTCTGGTGAATAATTGGACAAAATCTGTAAAGTGTTGTAAAAAGGTGACCAGATTTTTTTTGTCAGAATTCGATTGATTACAGAAAAACCAATTATCAGGAGTAAAGTAAAAACGATTCCAAGTATCAAAATTGAATACATAATCGATTCATATTCAACCATGGATTTCCTGATGGTAAGATCGTAGTATGCATCATGAAAAAATACAGTGCATTTTAATTGCCGATAAGGTTCTTCCTGCTCCTCATGGGAGTCGTAAACAAGCAGCGTGCTGAAGGTATTTTTCTTTTCCTGCGGCTTGGAAGATTTCAAAATGGTATAATCATCTGTTAAATCCGCAATAAGATCCAGGTAATGTTCAGAATCATCCAATTGCGCAATAATATAGGCTTTGTCATCAATGAGCTGCTCATCAGCTTTGTTAGTGATGATTTGAAGGAGTAAAAAGTAATAACCTATGCCTACTATTATGAAAACTGGAATGGTTATGAGGAGGTAAATACGATAATACTTGGTAAGTAACTTCACTTCTTCTCAAACTTATAACCAACTCCATAGATATTTTCAAGATAATCACACCCACCAGACATTAATTTCTTTCGTAAATTTTTAATGTGGGTATATAAAAAATCATAGGAACCAAAACTGAAATCATCCGCCCATAAATGATCGGCTATAGATGTTTTAGTGATAATTTTCTCTTTATTGGACACAAAGAAAAGCAACAGGTCAAACTGCATGGGGGATAAAGACTGTTTTTCTTCAAACATGTACACTTCCTTTTTATCTATAACCAGCCTTATATTTCCGTAAACAACTTCTTCAAAGCCTTGGTGTTTACGACGACGTAATACAGAGCGAATTCTTGCTTTCAACTCTGCCAAATGAAAGGGTTTGGCAAGGTAATCATCAGAGCCGAACTCCAATCCTGCAATTCTGTCTTCCAGAGAATCTTTCGCAGATATAATGACTACTCCCGTATCTTCTTTGTGAAGTTTTAAAGTCTTAATCAAATCAAAACCTGTTCTCAAAGTATCACCGAGCATTAAATCCACTACAAGGCAATCATAATGATGAAGACTGATTAAATCTACAGCACCCTGAAAATTGCCGCTACTATCTATGATGTAATCCTCGTCTTTTAAGTACGTCAGAATCGATCGTAAAAGACGTTGTTCATCTTCTACTATTAATAATCTCATAAACACACATTTTATACAAAGATGATCACCAATTCTGTTTCAATACTGAAAAGGGCGTTCAGATTTGAAACAGATTTAATATGAAATTTTGTAGAGGAGTTGAATAGAATGATTGAATTAGAATGGATCTGACTGTAAGTGACTTGCTCAAAAAACCGGTACTTTATTGGTCGCTAACCTTCCTTATGGTTGGTATATCTTTGAACTTTATCTCACAAAGCTATTTACATCAATACATTAGTAAGGGAACTACATTGCCTGTCTTATCTGATTTGATCCTTGACAATATTCCATATCTTGATGTGGATTATCTCTATGATTTCTTTTCAATTGTTTCTTTGATAATATTCCTGTGGTTTGTAGTTGTAAAAAGTGCACTTCCCGAAATCCCATATTTCATGTGTTTAATAGGGGCCTTTCACATGATCAGGGCTATATTTATCATCCTCACACCATTTGGGAACCCACCAATGTTTAATGGTACTGACACTCCGTTTAACGGGTTTTCCAATTATGAACTTGGAGTATATCCCTCTGGGCATACGGGTGTCAGCTATCTATATTTCCTCATGGCAGAAAACAGGAATTTTAGATATTGGCTGTTTTTCTCATTTTTGATAATAGTTATTTCGCTGTTTCTGGCTAGAGGTCATTACAGTATTGATATATTGTCAGGTGTGTTTTTTGCTTATGCGATAAAAGCATTTGGTGACAAACACATTCGCCATAAATTAGTAACCGCTGTTTTAAAATGATATTAACTTATGTGTTATTTGTTCTGGGCTTTGTCTTTCTGATTAAAGCTGCAGACCTCCTGGTAGATGGAGCTGGATCTATCGCCAAACGATTCGCTATTCCTGAACTTGTCATTGGATTAACAATTGTCTCTTTTGGCACAAGTATGCCTGAGCTTATTGTTAACGTACTAGCCAGTTTTAAAGGCAGTTCAGAATTAGCAATTGGCAATATCTTTGGAAGTAATATCGCCAACATTTTGTTGATCCTTGGAGCTTCAGCATTGGTTAGACCTCTCCCTATACAGAAAAGCATTTATTATACAGAAATACCAATCTCTCTAGTTGCTACTTTCATGGTGGGATTTCTTGCAAATGCTAACCTGTTTTCGTCTGGTACAGGTTTAGCAATCAGTAGATTGGATGGAGCTTTGTTGTTGCTGTTTTTTGGCCTTTTCATGACTTATATCTATGTAGTCAGTAAGGACAAGCGAGAGGAGCTTTATGATCCAGGAGAAGAGGAGGTCAAACTCATGTCAATGACCAGATCTGTAATATATGTAGCTATTGGAGTATTTGGTCTATTCATTGGAGGTAAATGGATTGTAGATGGAGCAGTACTCATTGCCCAAACTTTTGGAATGAGTGAATCCTTCATTGGTCTGACGGTGATTGCAATTGGTACTTCATTGCCAGAGTTGGTAACCAGCGTCGTGGCTGCCAAAAAAGGAAGAGCTGACATGGCTATAGGAAATGTTATCGGATCCAATATTTTTAATATTTTGTGGATCCTGGGAGTGAGTGCCTCCATCAAAGCATTGCCATTCAGTGAGCTAAACAATGATGACATTCTAATGCTGATTTTCTCCAATACGGTCTTGATTTTTGCAGTAATCAATGGCAAAAAACCTATGGTAAGCAGATTTGAAGGACTTGTGTTTATCATCATGTACTGCTCATATATGACTTACCTGATATTGAGAGGGTAATTTTGAGTGCTAGGCCCCAACTTCTAGATATGTAATTTATTTTGTGTTTAAGCATTGATCAGCATAAAGCTGAATATGCCTGATGAAGTAATTCTGATAATCGCTTAACAACTAATACATAAAATCTTAATACATCCTAATCTGATTTCACATTATTCAATCGTATTATTGCAATGTAATAAAGATTGACATGGGAGTTACAAAAACAGATTTATTCTCAGAAGTACAAAATGACATTGCTGTGGCAGCTAAAGCTTTTTCGCATCCAGCGAGGGTGGCCATAATCGAATACTTGCTCAGAGCTAACGCATGCATCAATGGGGATTTGGTTCAGGAACTTGGTTTAGCCCAGGCTACAATCAGTCAGCACCTAAGGGAATTGAAAGAAATAGGTATCATCCAGGGAACCATTGATGGTGTAAGGGTGAGCTATTGTATTAACCCTGTTCGTTGGGCTGAAATAAAGAGCCAATTCAATCAACTATTTGATCAGCTGGAATCTCCTAAAACCAACGATTGCTGTTAAAAAATTTCTTTCATTCAATCGTAACATTGCAATAATATAAAAATGAAAAAACTAACATTACTTCAAGAACTCTCCAAATCAGTTGCTGACATTCTTGAAACCGAAATTTCAGAAGAACGAAAGGAAGTCCTTGGGCCTTTAATTCAATATATTCAAGAGAAAATAAATGTGAATCAGGTAGTAAACCTCAATTTTATCTGTACACACAATTCTCGCAGAAGCCAGTTTTCGCAAATATGGGCACAAACAGCCGCAGACTACTTTGGTGTTCCTGCCAATTGCTATTCTGGTGGTGTAGAGATTACTGCATTCAATGAACGAGCAGTTGAATCAATCAAGAGAAATGGGTTTAGAGTATCATCTAAAGGAAGTGAAAACCCGGTGTATTTTGTGTTCAATTCTGATGATGCTCAGCCATTAATAGCGTTCTCAAAGCTATTTGATGACCCAATTAACAATACCAAACAATTTGCTGCAGTAATGACCTGCTCTCATGCAGATGAAAACTGTCCTTTTATTCCAGGTACAGAACAAAGAATCCCGGTACGTTATAATGATCCAAAGGAGTTTGATGACACACCTGAAGAAG
>CAXEKM010000816.1:0-3088 GCA_963996645.1 uncultured Marinoscillum sp. | reverse complement strand
AGCATAAGGTTGATGCTGTATTACCTACTCAAGGTGGTCAAACTGCATTGAACCTGGCTATTGATTGTGACAAAGCGGGGATTTGGGAGAAATACGGAGTACGTATTATTGGTGTGGATATCAATGCGATTGAAACCACTGAGGATCGTGAGAAATTCCGTATGAAAATGCACGAACTCAATGTTGGGGTTTGTAAAGGTGAAACGGCTACTTCTTTCTTAAAAGGAAAAGAAATTGCTCAGGAAATCGGGTTCCCGTTGGTTATCAGACCATCCTATACCCTTGGTGGCTACGGAGGAGGATTCGTAGATAATCCTGAAGAATTTGACAAGGCCTTGAACGCCGGTCTTCAAGCATCACCTATCCACGAAGTATTGGTGGAGCAGAGTATCATGGGCTGGAAAGAGTATGAGTTAGAATTGTTGAGAGATAATATTGGAAACATTATTATTATCTGTAGCATCGAAAACTTCGACCCAATGGGTGTTCATACCGGAGACTCGATTACGGTGGCTCCTGCTATGACTTTACCAGACACCATTTATCAGAAGATGCGTGATTTAGCGATCAAAATGATGAATGGTATTGGTCAGTTTGCTGGAGGATGTAACGTTCAGTTTTCAGTAAACCCTGATACTGATGAAATCATCGGAATTGAGATTAACCCGCGTGTATCTCGTTCATCTGCATTGGCATCGAAAGCAACTGGTTATCCTATCGCAAAAATTGCTGCTAAGTTGGCAATTGGGTATAACCTTGACGAATTGAAAAATCAGATTACTAAAACCACTTCAGCGTTCTTCGAACCTGCTTTGGACTATGTAATTGTGAAAATACCAAGATGGAACTTCGATAAGTTCCAGGGATCTGACAGAAAGCTTGGTCTTCAGATGAAATCTGTAGGTGAGGCTATGGGTATCGGAAGAAACTTCCAGGAAGCCCTTCAAAAGGCATGTCAATCTCTTGAAATTAAGCGAAATGGATTGGGAGCTGATGGAAAAGAGCTGAAGGATCAGGCTGCATTGCTTTACAGTCTGGAGCATCCAAGCTGGAATAGATTGTTCCATATCTACGATGCGTTCAAGCTAGGGATTCCATTCAAAACCATTCATAAGTTGACTAAGATCGATCCTTGGTTCTTACATCAGATTGAGGAGTTGATCTTGTTGGAAAAAGACATTGAGAAGCATACAGTTGAGTCTCTTCCAAAAGAATTACTGAAAGAAGCTAAGGAAAAGGGGTATGCAGATCGTCAGATTGCTCACCTGGTGAAGTGTTTGGAAAGCGAAGTATATACGAAGCGTATCGATCTGGGTATCAAGCGTGTGTACAAACTGGTAGATACCTGTGCGGCTGAGTTCGAAGCACAAACACCATATTACTACTCTTCTTTCGATGAGGAAAACGAGTCAGAGCCCTCCGATAAGAAGAAAATAGTTGTACTAGGTTCAGGTCCTAACCGTATTGGTCAGGGGATTGAGTTTGATTACTCATGTGTGCATGGTGTAATTGCTGCTAAAGAAGCAGGTTATGAAACCATCATGATCAACTGTAACCCGGAGACAGTTTCTACTGACTTTGACACAGCGGATAAATTATACTTTGAGCCAGTATTCTGGGAGCACATATATGATATCATCCTTCATGAGAAACCAGAAGGTGTGATTGTGCAGCTTGGTGGTCAGACTGCTTTGAAGCTATCTGAAAAACTAAGTAGATACGGGATCAAAATTATTGGTACTAGTTACGAAGCACTTGATTTGGCAGAAGATAGAGGTCATTTCTCTGATTTGCTAAAAGAGCAGAACATTCCTTATCCTGAATATGGTACGATCGAGGATGCTGAGAGTGCAGTTGAACTTTCTAAAACAATTGGTTTCCCATTGTTAGTTCGTCCGAGTTATGTGCTTGGTGGACAAAGCATGAAGATCGTAATCAATGAGCAAGAGCTTGAAGAGCACGTAGTGAATCTTTTGAAAGATAAGCCTGATGGTAAAATCTTGTTAGATCACTTCCTAGAAGGTGCGATTGAAGCAGAAGCAGATGCAATCTGTGATGGTGAAGATGTATATATCATCGGTATCATGCAGCACATCGAGCCAGCAGGTATTCACTCAGGTGATTCTTACGCAGTACTTCCTCCATACAACCTGGGAGATTTCGTGATGCGTCAGATTGAGGAATACACAGTGAAGATTGCTAAAGCATTGAAAACTGTAGGTTTGATCAATATTCAGTTTGCGATCAAAGAAGATAAAGTATATATCATCGAAGCAAATCCAAGAGCATCGAGAACTGTGCCGTTCATCTGTAAAGCATATAGAGAACCATATGTTAACTATGCGACCAAGGTGATGCTTGGAGATAAGAAAGTGAAGGATTTTGATTTCAAACCATACAAACATGGATATGCGATCAAAGAACCTGTATTCTCATTCCACAAATTCCCGAATGTAAACAAGGAATTGGGGCCTGAGATGAAATCTACAGGAGAAGCGATCTACTTCATTGATGACTTGATGGACGATTATTTCTTAGAAATCTACTCAGAACGAAACCTCTACTTGAGTAGATAAGTTATAAGAGTACTATGTTTTTAAAATTCTTAATCATATTAATATTGGTTGGTTACCTGTTCTTGCGAGTAGGTGGCTATTTGTTTGGTCTGTTGTTTAGAGGAGCTCAGGAATTTAACCGCGGCTACAACGCAGATCAACAGCATAGGCACCAGCATAAGAAGGCGCCCAATAGTAATTTGAATATTGATCATATTCCTCAAAAAGATAAGAAGGATACCAAGAATTTCGGCGGAGGAGAATACGTTGATTTTGAGGAAGTAAAGTAATAATCCTGGTAAATTGATAACGCCTGTTTGGAGAAATCTAAGCAGGCGTTATTTGATTTCAGCAACATCATATAGTTTTGCACACTCACAAAAAATCGGCTTATGGCTTGGTTTAAAAGACAAGACAAAGGAATACACACCCCTACAGAGAAGAAAAAAGAGGCCCCAGATGGCCTTTGGTATAAATCTCCAAGTGGAAACATCATTCACATGCGTGAGCTTAAGAACAATGCTTACGTGTGT
>CAXEKM010000815.1:0-3015 GCA_963996645.1 uncultured Marinoscillum sp. | reverse complement strand
GCAAATCAGTGTATGGACGAATCGTCTGATTGGAAAACTCCGGATGAATGTCGTAATCTCCAGTGACCATTTTAGGAATGTGGCAGCTTGTACATCCTACCTGTTCGAACAATCCTTTACCTTGTAATACCTCTGGTTGATCCCAATCTCTTCTCCGCGGCACTGCCAATACCTCACTGTATAAAGTCACTCGATCCAATACATCTGCAGTCAGCTCTGGATCACCTCCATTGGCGATCTCCGAACAGTCCTGACCTGGTGCGCATGGCTGATCTGGGAACAATGACGAAGTAATTCCTATATCTCCATTAAATGCGCCAGCTACTTGCTGTCTCACGGTTGGCTGGTTGGCTTTCCAACCAAATCGTCCAATTTGATTTTCGCCAGTAGCCACATTCTCTACATAATTTGCTTTTCCTGAAATACCATCTCCATCAGTATCTTCCGGATCGGCATAGGCCAACAAGGTTTCTTCAGCAATAGCCTCCAATAATCCCAAGCCCACCATATGTGGCCCGATTCTCGGAGAAACCTGTGTTGTGGCCTCTAAAGGACCATAGTTGAGGTTGGAATAATCATAATTTGGTTGACGAAGTGAATAGGAGGTGCCATCCGGATAGGTTCCAGCAACTTCCTGGTAAGAAACTGACACAAAACCTTCACCTTCCACACCTAGTATTCCATGTGGTTGAATTTGTCCTCCGTAGTTTTCATCTGGAAGTTGTTCCCACTCAATTGCTGATGGCTTGCTCAATCTGAAAAGCAATCCAAGAGGTTCTTCGTCTGGACCACTTGGTGGTGCTGCTCTACCATCCAATGCATGACATGATGAACACGAGCGAGCATTGAAAAAAGGTCCCAGGCCATCCAGATCTTCCGTTGATGCTGGAGCTGTCACCCAGTTTCTCTTAAAAAAGGAATTCCCTGTGACAAACAACAATTCTTTGTCTCCGGTCAGGTTGGGTGCAGCGTGACCAAAAGCATTTACCGATTCATCATGCACTGTTGTGGCTCCACCACTGAGTTCTTCACCCTCCTCAAGCAATGACGCAAAAGGCTTTTCATCTTCCACATGACAGGAAATTAAAAAGCCTAAAATCATCATTCCGAAAATCAATTCTTTCTTCATGCTCTTAAACGGCAAAAGTACATGCCTCAAAAAGCATGTACTTTCCCTTAAATTATTATCGAATTACTATCTTCTTATTAGATATCTGTTGGGTCAAAAGTGAAACCAAGTTTACTTCCTGCTTCCGCCAATAAATCACCTTGCGCTCTCAAGCTGGTAATCGCAGCAAAGATTCTTTCACGACCTGCAGTATCTAAAAATTCCTGATCAAATGGATCCTGAATCAATTCACAAAGGGCAACGCTTTCAGCAATTTTAGCTGCTAGCTCGTCTGCCAATTCCTGATCTTCCAAAGCAATTACATCATAGATGGATGTACCAGAAACAAACGTTCCATAAGAACCAAGGAATACGTTTTGGATACCTTGTGCATTGGTCACAATATCTCTGTGCGTGTTATCACTGAAACAAGAATGCTCATCTTCTTTGCTTCGCAAATCATAAGCAACGAACATTCGCTCACCTGCCAACTCACCTTTGCTCAGTTTACCCAAAGCACTGATCATATTTTCTAATGAAGCATCAACTGACGACTCAAATGCAGTTCTATATTCCGCTCCTTCTTCCCATTCTGCTACCAAAGAAGCAAGATCACTTACCAACAATTTGGTCACTTCAACCAGGTACGTAGCTCTTCTTTCCTGATTATCATTGGTTCCAGTTCCGTCGGTTACATAGTCTGTGTATGGTCTTTCTCCACCACCTGCACCTTCGCTTAGGTCTTGACCCCACAGTAAAAACTCAATCGCATGGTATCCTGTACTGATGTTGGTCTCGCTTCCTTGCTCATTCAATCCTGCCAATACTTCTGCAGTGATTTCTGGAAATTCTTCTGGACTATTGATGATGTTCGTTCCATCAACTTCTTCACCTCCAGCCACTACATAATCAATGTATGACTCATCCAATGGCCATGCATTTAACTGACCTTCCGGACCGTCTTCGTCATCAATTGGTCCACCATAAAAACGGAACGCTTCTGTCTGACCGTAAGTCTCACGAGCTTGTAACCAGGCATCCTTTGCGATCTCCAAAGAATATGAAGTTGGAGATGCTACGAAAGCATCCACTGCTGTTTGTAGTGCAACACCATCAGCATGTGCATCTACATAGTTTTGATGAACAAGTACAGCATATTGAGATACTGCTGCAGCTTTTGTTTCGTCTAATTGTGATCCATCATTATCATCACCACATGAGATCAAGAATAAACTCGTGATCATCATTGCTAATAGCGATATTCCCTTCAATCTGTTCATTTATCGTTAGTTGGTTATTTGGATTTATTCTAAATAAGGGCAAAGTTGTATCAAATCAACTCACGTGTCAATCGCTACCGATAGGCAAATAATGATTCACTAGTAGTAGCCATAGCTCACTACTTCTAGTGATTAATTAGGAAAGAACGGGTTGTTTTTGCGATTTCGGAATCGCTTTCGATTTAACTGGTTGAGCTGACTCAATTGGCTTTTTAAGCTTGATAAAGATCAATAATGTACTGATAGAGATGATCAACCAAAATGCATCTACCACAAAGATTTGTGTTTGATTATTCTGGATAGTTTTCCAAAACCAACCGCCTGTAACTAGTCCATTGACCACAGGAATGCCGAATCCAAGTACTGAGCCAAGCAATAACGAATATTTAGTGGTAATGAAATTGCTCTTTCTGAGTGCAAAGCCAACCGAAAGAATCAACCAGCTGATGAAAAACACTTTGTAAATCATCACATGAGGTGTAGGGTCAGCTGGATCCTTGAATAATTTAACTACACTGAAGATTAATGCCGTTGCAGGATACATGGTCAAAGAAATGGCCATGAAGATGCTCCCTACCCATTCGTTCGCTTTTCGCTTCCATGGCTCGGTACTTTTTTTGTCTCTTG
>CAXEKM010000814.1:0-5537 GCA_963996645.1 uncultured Marinoscillum sp. | reverse complement strand
CCGCACATATAACGATTGAATCTGGTCTGGATCGATTGATTATCTCTATTGATGGCGCCACGCAGGAGACTTATGAGTCTTATCGTAAAGAGGGCAAGCTGGACAAAGTACTGGAAGGAACTAAAAATATGGTTGCTGCTAAAAAAGCGCTCGGCAAGAAGCACCCACACATCCTATGGCAGTTCCTGGTGGTGAGACCGAACGAACACGAGATTCCTAAGATCAAAGAAATGGCCAAACAGTATGGTGTGGACCAGTTAGGGTTTAAGACTGCTCAAATCTATGACTATGAGTTTGGCAATGACTTGATTCCTACTATTGAAAAGTACGCACGCTACCATCAGCTTGACAATGGCCAATACGGCATTAAGAATGCTATGGAAAACGAATGCTGGCGGATGTGGCATTCTTGCGTGATTACCTGGGATGGTAGAGTAGTTCCTTGTTGCTTTGACAAAGACGCGCAGCATGTTTTTGGCAATACCACAAAGGAGTCTTTTAAAGATATCTGGACTTCTGAATCCTATGCTTCCTTTAGAAACACCTTATTGCATTCCAGAGAGGACATTGAGATGTGCAAAAACTGCACGGAAGGAACTAAGGTTTGGGCTTAGTTCCTCCTAAATAGGTCTAGAAGATCGTTCTTGCATTCTATGAAAATGGCTCTTTGTTGAGTTGAGACAAATTCTTGTAAGACTTCCGGATTATCAACTCGCAATAATACTCTTGATGAATCCGTCATAATTTCTAATTCATACTGAGAGCCATCAAAAACTTCTTGCATTAGCGTACGACCATCAGGCTGAGGTATTGAATTTAAATTCAAT
This sequence comes from uncultured Marinoscillum sp., assembly GCA_963996645.1. Lineage (GTDB taxonomy): Bacteria > Bacteroidota > Bacteroidia > Cytophagales > Cyclobacteriaceae > Marinoscillum. Next base: position 4,710 of record CAXEKM010000814.1, on the reverse strand, counting down.
GAGTCTGTGCTAAAACTCCACAGACCAACTGAATCCATATATTTGATAATTCCATTGGCTTCATCTTCATTGGCATCAATTCTTTCAGACTTTGCTCTTCCGAGATGAAGATGATTTCTTTTCTTACTAATTGTGACATGAAAAAATTCGAGATGATTTTCATTCTGCTTTATCACAAAATAATCTAGGTTTTTATACCAAAAAGATCTCTCACCGAAGACAAAGATTCTCTCAACATCATTATCAAAAAGCTTCTGACTTAATGATGTTTTGGATAAAATAATGTCAGATGGAAACCTTAAGTCCTGTCCATACACCGATAGAGTTATCAAGATAAGACAAGAAACAACCAGTGCTCTAAATTTGTGACTGGTCAAAACCAATGCTTCTTGATCACCTCAAGCAACTTCGGATGAACTGGGCCAGCAGCAACCATTTCTCGACCAAATAGGAAGTCGGAGCCACCTTTAAAGTCGGAGATAAATCCACCTGCTTCTTTTACCAGGATTACTCCAGCAGCAACGTCCCAAGGATTAAGGTTGTATTCGAAAAACGCTTCATATCTGCCACAAGCGACATACGCCATATCAGTAGCAGCACTTCCTACTCTTCTGAGACCATGTGCATCTTTCATGAGCTCATTTAAGATAGCCAGGTAGTCATCCAGCTTTTCGAAATTATGAATTGGAAATCCTGTAGCAAATAAACTCTCATCAATGGAAGCAGCATCTGTCACATGAATTGGTTCATCATTCATGAAGGCACCGCCATCTTTCCACGCATAGAAGGTTTCACTGCGAGTAACTTCATGAATCACACCGGCAACCACGTCATCTCCGTGCATCAGCCCTATACTAATGGCATAAGCAGGAAGGCCATGCACAAAGTTGGTCGTTCCATCCAATGGATCAATGACCCAGGTGTAAGCCTTTTTATCTTGAGAGATCGTGTTTTCCTCGGTTATGAATCCTGCCTCTGGCAAAATATCACTTAGGCCCGTCACCAGCTTCTTTTCGGTCTCCTTGTCTACATAGGATACCAGATCGCTCTTTCCTTTGAGCTCTACTTTATCTTTAGAGAAATTAGCTGCTTCAGTTGCTATGAACTGAGCAGTAGTTTTCGCAAGTTCTGCGGTGGCTAATGTGATATCTTTGAGGTTAGTCATTTCGTCCTTCTAAGATAACTACAAACTCGCCTTTTACCGTGTGATTTTCGAAATGATCTATCACTTCTGGTAATGGTCCTGTTACAGTTTCTTCGAATTTCTTAGTCAGCTCACGGGAAACAGAAACACTTCTTTCTGGCCCCATAAACTCTACAAATTGTTCCAAAGTCTTCATCAAACGATGCGGAGATTCATAAAAAACGATCGTTCTGGTCTCCTCTGCCAATATTTTCAACCGTGTTTGTCTTCCTTTCTTGTGTGGCAGGAATCCTTCAAAGACAAACTTGTCTGATGGCAAGCCTGATTTGACCAAAGCCGGAACAAAGGCAGTAGCACCAGGAAGACACTCCACTTTGATACCTGCTTCTGCAGCAGCACGTGCCAGCATAAAACCAGGATCGGAAATCCCCGGAGTACCAGCATCGGTAATCAACGCCAGCCTTTCGCCGCTCTGAAGGCGCTCTATGATGCCTTCAGTACGTTTGTGTTCATTGAATGCATGAAAGCTTTCTGTGGGCGTATTAATGCCATAATGTTTTAACAAGACACCTGAGGTACGCGTGTCCTCAGCCAGTATTTTATCAACCGATTTTAACACTTCTACCGCACGGTAAGTGATATCCGCCAGATTGCCAATAGGAGTTGGCACCAGGTAAAGTCTTGTCTCTTCCATTAGTTAACTAGATCATCAATAGCAGCTGCCAGCTTGTGATCCTTTTCGGTTACTACATCACCAGCATCATGCGTGTTCAATTCAAAAGACACGGTATTGTAGACATTGCTCCAATTGGGGTGATGATTCATTTTCTCTGCAAGAATTGCCACCTGACTCATGAAGCCAAACGCTTCTACAAAATCATTGAATTTAAATGTTTTCTTAAGTTTGTTGTCTTCTTCTTTCCACATAATCAGTTCTGTTTATAATGCGATACAGCCTTCTATCTTGTTGGCTTCTATATAAACATCCAATACCGCCTGACTTGTTTCCATTTCGGCCTCAGCAGTGACACTTACGTATTTTTTGTTGGAACTATCTCGGTATTTGATGTTCCCTAAAGGAAGTACCTGTACAATTTCCTCACGTTTTTCATGAGGAACAATGAATTTGAATTTGTAAGTGCCTGGAAACTCATGCTGATCTTCCAGCTTTTGTCGAAATGATTCTATATCCCAACTCATAATCTCAAGGTAAAAAAAAGCCAGTGAAAATCACTGGCTTTAGGTTTTGTATATTTCTTATCTTCTTATCAGAAGAATTTGTATCGCTTATCCTCAATGTCAGCAAACTCTTTTACAGCATTGTCAAGTGCTTGTGGCACGAACAATGGAGAGAAGCTCAATGGGAAGTTTGCAATCACTGTTTGTCTTGACTTACGCTCATTCGCAACAGTAGCTTTGTACGAGTCGTAGTTTCCCTGGTCAGATGCTAATGTTTTAGAAGTAGCAGAAAGAACTAATACACCATTTGTGATTTCAAACGCTGCAGTCTTTTCACCTTCTTCTAGAGAGAATGCTACACCTACTGCCTCAGGAGCGAAGCCTACGTTAGGGAATGAGTTACTGTTCAAAGTAAGATCTGCAGAACCCGTTCTTGCCTCTGTACCGTATGCTTCTTTCATCGCATCAAAATCACCAGCACTTAAGCCAGCAATTTTATCCTTAATGAATTTCGCTTTTTTCTCATTCAATACTTTGCTTTCAATTTCGTTTCTAACCTGGCTCAACTTAGCAGTACCTTCCATCTGACGACCTGTCATAACAGCTACTACGTATGTATTGTCCAATTCAAATACGTCAGAAACTTTGTCTACTTCAGCATCATTGTACAACCATAGTGTGATTGCTCTAGCATCTGTGATTACTCCAACTCTAGAATCGTTTTTAGCAATGTTGCTAGCGTTTCTTACTTGAAGACCTGCTTCTTCTGCTTTAGCAATGAAAGACTGAGTGTCATCACTGTTAGAAGCTAAAAGATCAGCTTGTCTGTAAGTTTCGTTCAAAGTAGCATCGCTTTCGAAAAGTTCTTTTTCGATTACAGCAACTTTATATGCTGTGTATGTTTTAGGCTCATCAATTCTGATGATATGGAAACCAAATGAAGTCTCAACTGGCTCAGCCAACAATCCTGTTCCCTTGTGAGCAAATACAGCATCTTTGAAAGACTGAACGAAGCTTCCTTCTTCACCAAACCAACCAAGGTCTCCACCATTGTTAGCGTTTGACTGGTCAGCACTGTTCTCAGCAGCGAGTTCTGCGAAATCAGCACCTCTTTTCAATTGCTTCAGGATATCATTAGCTTTCGCTCTAGCCTCATCTTTTGCAGAAGCTGAAGTTCCATCAGACTCAATCAAGATATGACGTGCTTTTACGAATGCTTCGTCACCTTCAGTGATGTCAGACAATTTTTGAACTGTATATACTCCGTTTGTTAAAACCGGAGCTGAAACAGTACCTACTTCAGCACCTACCAAACCAACTGGGATCAACCCTGGATCATTGATAGTTCTGAAGAAATTAGTACCATCTGAATTTCTCATTGCGTAGATAGAGTCATTATCTGCTGTAGCAAAACCTTCAGCCAAAGCTCTGATCTCATCTCTTACGAACGCACTGTCATCAGCAGATGGCTCAATGTTGAAAGAAACATAGCTAATGCTTCTAGACTCTTCTCTTTGATATTGCTCGCTATGGCTAGACAAGTAAGACTCCATCTCAGAATCTGAGATATTGAACATACTGTCTTTAACACTGAAGAAAGGAACATAGAAGTAATCAACAGACATATTGCTGTTTTGAGCAACATATTTTGCCTTTGCTTCTTCTTTAGTTACAAAATCAGAGTTCTCCATCAAGCCAGCATATTTACTTACTAGTCTGTTTTGAAGAAGACTTTGCTCGAAAGAAACCCAGGATGCTCTTTGTGCAGCAGCCTGAGGGTTGCTCAATGAGCTTAAAAATTGTGTAACGTTCGCTTTGCTAAATTCTCCTGTATTAGGATCAGTAAAGAATTGCTTGATTTGAGGGTGAATGTTATTTCCCTGAACCATGTCCAGCTGCTCGTCCTCAGTTACTTGAATTCCAAGTTCTGAAAATTGAGGGTAATATGCGTTTTCAAGGATTAATGCGTTCCATGCTTGATCTCTAATTTGCTTTTGCTCGTTTGCCAATGGCTCTCTACCATTGTTTACTGCGAAAACATAAGAAAGCTCCTGAACCTTGGCCTGGAACTGCTCATATGAGATATCAGTGCCAGCTATTTCAGCTACATTTCTGTCATTACTACCAAAAAGCGTAGAATTAGATTGGAAAAGATCCGTCAGAATGAATGCAAACATCGAGAATGCTACAAAAGCAACAACGATCTTGCCCATTCTCTTCCGTAAAGTGTTAATCAGCGCCATAATTTATTATGCGTAGTTTTTTTGAAGAGGGCAAAAATAACTACATGTGCACTAATTAAAAAATGATTCTAAACCTTTGATTTACAAGGCCTCTTCCTTGTCTAAAATGGTCAATTTAACCTTGTCAATGCGGTTTTCTTCCAT
>CAXEKM010000813.1:0-4599 GCA_963996645.1 uncultured Marinoscillum sp. | reverse complement strand
ATCAAAATTCTTAATCAATTTATCCAATGTCTTTTGAAATCCATTGACCATTAGGTCATGGGCTGCATTGCCATCTATGAGGTTCCTGATTTGAAGAAATGCTACACCCAATCCACTTTTCACATTCTCCAGGTCTTTTTTCAATAGACTCCATTCTGGATTATCCTCTTCCAAAATGCGTTCGAGATTCATCTTTAAACTAACCACGGTTTGCTGGACATTGTCATGAATATCCATTTTCATGCGATCAGCCTCTAATTTTTTAACTTCCTTCACCAATTCATCCTTATGACTCAATCGATATTGGATACTTTCCAGTAATTCCCGATGATCAAAAGGCTTCATCAAATAATCATCCGCTCCCATTTTCAATCCTTCTCTAATATTCAACGAGTGTGATTTAGCACTCAAGATGATAAATGGTATGAATTTGCTTTTCCCAAAGGAACGTACAGCTTCTAACAGCTCATAACCGGACATTTTGGGCATCATCAGGTCTGAGATAATCAAGTCAGGCTGATGTTTCACCACCTTAAAGAATCCAGACTCGCCATCTTCAGCTGTTACTACATCATATCCACTACATTCCAGCAAATCCTGAATGGTCTCACGGATGTTTAACTCATCTTCAACTACTAATATTCTATTCTTCTTCTCGATCATTGTTGTTTGGAATTGTAACAGTGAAACATGATCCGTTCCCTTCTTCACTTTCTACTGAAATCGTACAATTATTTATTTTCAAAAACTCTGAAGTCACCGATAAGCCAAGACCCGTTCCCGGTATGTGACTGACTCGGTCAGAGCGATAAAAGTCTTTAAATATTCTGGAGATATTATCTTTACTGATACCGAGACCAAAATCTCTTACATTTAAACTCACATGATTATCATTGGTATAGTCAATCGTAAGTACAGGGTTAGGTTGACCTTCAGAATACTTAAACGCATTCGTAACAAGATTCAATACCGCCTGTCTTATGAGTCCTTCGTCTAAGATCACATGGCGCTCCTCTCCTTTGACTTTAACAATCAAAACTCTACCATCCTTCTGAGTTACATCGATATCCGATTTGATGTTAGTAACTAATTCATATAGACTTATTTCTGCAAATCTTGGCTTTATGGCTCCAGACTGGACTTTACCCAGCATCAAAATATCTTCCATTAAGCCAACCATCCGATCTACTTCTCTGGTCAATCGAGCGGAAACCTTTATAGTCAGAGGATCATTCTTACCCGACAATTCGAGTAATTGCATGTTTGATTTAATCACCGTCAAAGGCGTGCGAAACTGGTGTGAGGCCATCGACACAAAGCTGGCTCTCATTTTACTTAGCTCACGCTCCATTTCCATGGTTTTTCGGAGTTCTTCTTCTGCTCGCTTTTGAGTGGTGATTTTTTCTATCATAACACTCACTCTATCTTCATTATCATAACCTTGAAAAACTTGCACGTGTGCACGATACCAATCAAAAACACCACGAAGACTATAGCTGTAATCAAACTTGCCAGTTTTCCCTGATTTGAAAGCTTCTTCTACCATGCCACACATGATCAGGCCATTATCATCTGCCCACAACTGATTGATTGGTTGATCTATAAAATCTGCAGATGGAATATGTAGCTTGCGCTCGTCATTGACAATAACCTTCTCAAAGGTCAAATCTTTCTTAATGATGAAAACAATGTCTTCGGTAGCCTTGATCATGGCTTGAAGATCCGTATTGGTTTTGACCAGTTGCTCTTCAAATGCTTTCCGATCACTGATGTCACGAACGGATAACTGCAACTTAACAGGAGTTTCTTCAATCAAAACACCAATATTTGTCTCTACCCATAGGTATTCTCCGTCTTCTCTGAATAATCGAAAGGTGACAGTGGTAGACTCTTTGGCAAACAATAGCTTTGGAAGAATATCTCGTGAAAAACGCACTCGATCTTCCTTATGCATCAATTGGGTAGCCTCCATCCCAAGCAACCTATATTTGGAGTAGCCAGTAAGTTCTTCTACATAATCAGAAGCGAAGGTGATCACCATGCCTTTATCTCTGCCTTCTAACAACAGTATGGCATCTCGACTGTTTTCAGACATCAAACGATACTTTCTCTCGCTTTCCTTTAATGCCCTTTCTGTGACTCGTGATTTCGTCACATCAATGGTGGTCCCAAAAATCTTTGATGGTTGACCATCTCGATACAGCAATCGAGCACTATTGCTGATATATCTTTTGTGACCATACCTTGTAATAATGCGGTAATCCAAATTATACCATTCGTCAGGCATCCGTTTCAAGAATTCCTGCAAGTTGGGAATCATTTGCCTATCTACTGGATGAATTTTATCAAGGAAGGCAGTCAATCTAGTAGGCTGGTGATCGAAATCATGCATATCCAGCCATTCCTGAGAAAAACTACTAGCTATAGGATTGATAATATCATACTCAAACCAACCAGTCTGGCTAATCTTTTGAGCACGTTGTAATCTATCTTCTAAGGATTTAAAATCGGTAATATCCTGTACGGTACCAAGTACCTTGACCAACTCACCTGTAACCGGATCATGCTCGTATCTCCCGTTATTTTGTATGAATCGGTAATCTCCTGATTCAAGGGTTATGCGAAATTGAAAGGAATAACCATGCTCATAGGTAGTAAACTCATTACTTATTCGCTCCAATACAGGAAGGTCCTCAGGATGAACTTTTGCCCAAAGAATACTTTGATTGTATTCTTCCATCTCCAAAATGCTCAGAAACTCATCGGACACATAGAGATTTTCGAAATTCATATCAAACTCATACCAACCAAGCTGCGCTAACTCATTGGCATGACGTAATTGCAATTCCTTCTCTTTGAGAGCCGTAATGTCCTTAGTAACTGCCACTATTTTATAGGGCTTGTTATCTATGGGTGAAGAAAGTACCTGACCAGAACTTTCAAAATATCTTATTGAGCCATCTTTAAGTACAGCTCTATACTCGAAAGGCAACCATCCAACAAAATCCTCATAAAGTTGCTTTCTCGATGCTATAATGCGCTCATGATCTTCAGGATGTATACAAGCAAGAAGTTCATTCAATGACGGCATTCTATCAATCTCAAGTCCGTGCATCTTTAGATACTCCTTGGATACAGATGAGTTCTTTTTATCCTTTAAGTTGATTTCATACCAGCCAACCTGAGCAATTTTCTCTACATGCTCTAATCTGCCCTTCGTTACTTGTTCTCTGGTGATGTTCTCGAAACTTCCCATCAATCGAACCAATCGATTGCCGTTCCAAGAGGAAGTTCCTCTACTCATGGCATACATTAGCTCACCATTAGCGATATGTCTTGTCTGGAAGTTGAAGTTGGGTTTTTCTGGTGAAAGTTCACGCATCGCTTTTTTAAATACTATCAGATCTTCAGGGAAAGCTGATTTAGCAAAATCTTTATAACTGATGCGCTTCTTCTTATCAACACCCAACAACTGATAGATTTGAGAAGACCACATGTAGAGATCCAATTCTGTATGATATTCCCAATAGCCTATATCATTGAAAAATTCAGCTAAGTGATCCTTCTTTAGCTCTTTGGCAATTTCACCACCAGGCATCACATCAACCTGAGTCTCCAAATCTGGTTTAAACTGCAATAAAATAGCGGTATCTCCATTAAACTCTTCTTGCTGTACATACAAATTGAGTTTGCGTCCACTCTGATCATTCTTGAGTCTAAACTCCACTACATATTCACTGGAAGTCTCCTCAGTAGTGATGTAATAAATATCCATGACCTGATCCCGGTCATTGTCATGGATCATATCGAATAGGAGATTTAAATCAGGAGTACCAACAGGCTCTACTCCTAAAATTTCAAACATACCCAGAGCCCAGTAACAGATATTTCTATCGGGCACATTGAAGATGAAGGCTCTACGTAAATTATCCCTTGTCAGTTTACTATGCTTTATGGCGGAAGCTTGTTTCATGTGAGGCTAAATGTAGATTGATAAAGCACTCCTTAAATAAGAAGTACGTCCAAAGACAAATATTTACGTCTGCACAACAATTTTAGAGGGTGGTAACCCAAAATGCTCTTTGAAAGAATCAGAGAAATGCGCCAGATTTTTGAAGCCACTCAATTGTGAAGATTGACTAACATTACACTTACCTGATTGAAGTAGTGCTTTTGCCTTGCTGAGCTTATATCTTTTCAAATAATCGCTAAAAGTGTGAGGCGTATATTGCTTTATTTTCTTTTGCAAACCAGAACCAGACAAATTCATGGATTGCGCTATTTTATCCAAACTGGTATCATTCATATTATCCCTAATAGCTTCATTGAGTTGTGAAAGAAATAAATGTTTTTTTAAGGCTAATTCAGGATTAAATTGCATATCCTCCCTAAGCAATATTGACTCTTGCAAAGCAAGTAGATTATTGATATGAAACAATAATTCTACCGCTTCAAAGGGTTTTTCTACATAAGCATCAGCTCCTATGGTGTAAGAATTCCATCGTGTAAACTGATCCACCTTCGCAGTTAGTATTAGAACAGGAAGATGATGAAAGGTAGCACTAGATTTAATCATTTCCAGTAAACGTAATAATTTTT
>CAXEKM010000812.1:0-3228 GCA_963996645.1 uncultured Marinoscillum sp. | reverse complement strand
ATAATTTCATTTTTCATTTTCGCCGCTCGGATAAATACCCTCGCAGCCTTGCCTAACATGGCTTTTTACAAATTAGAAGATGCAATACTGCAACAGTAATCGATTCTATAGAGCATCGAATTTAAGTTACTTAAATAATTGAGTAAAAGTTTAAGGGACATACATTAAAACACTCATTTATAACATTTTACAACACAATTACTACTTATACATAAACTTATTTTTAGATATATCTAAATTATTTTTTAACTTTGATATTATGAAATTAAGCTTGACAGAGGAGAATTATCTAAAAGCGATCTACCATCTCTCTGATGATTCGGCTGAAGGTGTTAGCACCAATGCCATTGCCGAGGAATTAAGCACCAAAGCGGCATCAGTAAGTGACATGATTCGAAAACTTTCGAAAAAGAAAGTGATCGATTATCAGAAATATAAGGGAGTTCAAATCACTGAAATAGGAAGAAAGATTGCTCTTCAGATCATTAGAAAGCATCGCCTGTGGGAAGTCTTCCTCGTTGAAAAGTTGTCATTCAACTGGGACGAAGTACATGATGTCGCTGAGCAATTGGAGCATATTAAATCAACCACTTTGATCTCCAGGTTGGATGAGTTTCTAGGTTTTCCAACTATGGATCCTCATGGCGACCCTATTCCCGATGAAAATGGAGACATTAAAGAAAGCCCTCAGTTGCCATTATCAGAATTCTCAGAAAACACCACAGGCATAGTGGTTAAGGTTCCTGATAGTGATCCTTCTCTCCTACGTCACCTGGATAAAATCGGAATGAAACTAGGATCTAGAATTCGAGTGATTGAAAAAGTAGAATTTGATAATTCTGCCTTGATCAATATTGATCAATCAAAGGAGCTTTATCTATCTGGTGAGATCGCAAAAAATATCATGTTAGCAATTAAAGAATGATGAGATGATAGACAATCCATATCTTTTGTTGGGTCTCTTTTTTGGTGTGGTACTACTCATTTTTATAGGCATCAAAATGAAGTGGTCTAAAATATTTATTAGTCCAGAAACCAGGCGCAAGACAGCTATTGAAGACATTTTGAAACAGCTCTATCATGTGGAGTATAGTGGCAAAACAGCCACCCTAAACGCCATGGCCGGAGCACTTAAGCTGACCCACAGCAAACTTGTAGAGCTAATCGAAGAGATGAGCCTTTTGGGCTTGATCCGAAGAAGTTCTGACACTATTGAACTTTCGGAATCTGGTAGAGATTATGCACTTAGAATCATTCGGGTGCACAGGCTTTGGGAGAAATACTTGTCTGAGAAAACAGGAATTCACAAATCTGAATGGCATGGACTAGCAGAAAAAATGGAACATAATCTATCTAGTAAAGATGCTGATGAGCTCTATAAATCTTTGGGAAGTCCACGTTTTGATCCACATGGTGATCCTATTCCAATGTCTACAGGAGAGATCATTGAATCTAATGAAGAAACTCTTTCTCATGTGAAATCAGATGCTATTGTAAGGATCACACACATTGAAGACGAGCCTGATGCAATCTATCAACAGATTATTGATCACAAGCTGCACATGGGGCAACAACTTAAAATCACCCACTCAGATGATCAATTTGTGAAGTTCCTTTCTGAAGGAGAAGAATACAAACTATCAACCATTGTTGCCAGTAACATTGGAGTGAAAGAATTAAATACTGAGGAGATATCTGAAGCAGAAACTATCCGGCTCTCCTCTCTTGGAGTCGGAGAAAAAGCCAAAGTTATAGGCATTTCATCTGAATGCCGTGGAGCCAATAGGCGAAGGCTTCTGGATTTTGGGTTCATCAAAGGAACACTCATTGAAACAGAAATGGAAGGCCCAACAAAAGAACCAAAAGCTTTCAAAATAAGAAATACCCTAATCGCTTTGAGGAACGATCAAGCGGATTTGATATTAATAGAAAAAACGAGTTAAGCATGGAAGAAGTAAATAAAGGATGCGAAGACTGTGCATTTTACAACGCTGCAGAACTCAAGAAATTAGGCATTAGTGTAGAGAATGCCAATTATGTGGTAGCCTTAGCAGGCAATCCCAACACCGGTAAAAGCACCGTATTCAATGCACTTACAGGTTTGAGACAACATACAGGCAACTGGGCAGGAAAGACTGTTACCAGAGCTGAAGGAGGTTTTAAGTACAATAACAAGCGCTACAAGTTAATAGACTTACCAGGAACCTACTCCCTTCTTTCCACTTCGGAAGATGAAGAGGTTGCCAGAAATACTATACTATTTGGAAGACCAGATGTGACAGTAATAGTCGCTGATGCCTCCAGACTAGAGCGTAATTTGAATCTTGTTCTTCAGGTTCTTGAGATTACCAATAAAGCTGTTCTTTGTCTGAATCTAATGGATGAAGCCAAACGTCACGGAATAGAAATAGATGACAGAACGTTGGCTAAAGATCTAGGGATACCTGTAGTCGTAACTAGTGCTCGTTCCAATGAAGGTATTCCAGAGTTGATTCAAACGATCTATCAGGTAGCATCTGGAGAAATAGCTTGTAAACCGCACAAGATTAAAAGCTTACCTAAAAAAGTTGAACAAGCTGTGAAATCACTGAGTAAGAAAATCTCTGCACTTTATCCAGATATTCCGAACAGCCGATGGCTGGCTATGAGATTACTAGATGGTGATCAACAGATATTGAATGCATTGAAAAATGGTGAACTAATCAATCAAAGCAATGAACAATAAGAAGAATCAAATCGACGAATTATTGAATCAGGCTTCTGAATTACGCTGGCAAATAGGCAATGACTATCATGATAAATTAACTGAAGGAATATATGCAGATGCTGCTTCTATCACTCAAAGAGCTGAGATTCGCAAAGACAATTCAGCATCCTACAATTTTGACCGAATGCTGGATAAAGTACTGACTAGTAGAACGTTCGGCTTTCCGATAATGGGACTGATTTTATCCATCATATTGTGGTTAACCATACAAGGAGCCAATTATCCTTCCAGCATGCTGGATACTCTCTTGTTAGGAAACTTGTATCCATTTCTAAAAGACCTCTCCAACCAAATGGGTATCATTTGGTGGATTGATGGATTACTATTAGATGGTATTTATATGGCTGTTGCCTGGGTTATTGCTGTAATGCTCCCTCCCATGGCAATCTTCTTTCCTCTGTTCACCTTATTAGAGGATTTTGGGTATTTACCACGTGTTGCTTTCAATCTGGATGGATTAT
>CAXEKM010000811.1:0-3672 GCA_963996645.1 uncultured Marinoscillum sp. | reverse complement strand
TAGAGTTTCTCTTTGTTGCATAAGGATAATAGTAGTCCAACAGTACCAATACTTAAACTAACAAATTGACCAAACCCAAGGATTAACAACATCCAATATGCTTCTTTAAACTCCTGTCCCCAAAGGATTAATATATATTTTCCAAAAACCAATAGTACTAATAAGGAACCCAAACCAAGTAGAAAGAGAATTTTGGTTGATTTTTGAACAAGTGATTCAATTTCTTCTTTTTTACCGTTAGCATAAAGAGGAGCTATTTTGGGAGCGATGGTGGAGTTCATTATAGGTAGGAAAATGCTGAATGAAAAAGCAATTCTATTGGCCACAGTATAATAACCCACTTCACTAACTTCAGAGAGAAACCCTAACATCAAAGTGTCTGTACTGGAAGTAAGTACGTTGGTTGTATTTGCTACCAGTAATGGTAAACCTACCAAAAGCAACGGTTTAGGTTTGAAATCAATAGAAGTTGAGAAAGGATTTAAAAAATGCCAGTAAACAGTAATACCCAATGCAACCAGGCCTCTCGAAAATATAAAAATTGAAGCGGCAGCTACAACATCCAGCTCATGACCAAATAGATGAAAACCCAGCAGCAAGAGCAAAATGATTAGAAAGGTCATCATATTCTTATCCGCAAGGCTACTTTGCCAAATCTTGCCAAGTCCGTTGACACCAGCGCCCATAACTCTCGCAATTAGCTGAAATGAAATACCTATACCCAAAATCTTTAGAGGAACTGTAAGATTAGGTTCATCAAAAAGTGTTACTGCAATTTCTTTCGAAAATAGAACAAGGCCTGCTGTAAATAGTATACCTGCTAACAGCACGAGAAATAGACTTGAAACAATAACCGAATTACTCTTATTAGAATCACGGTCTAAATTAGCAATGGACACTTCCTTAAGCACTACAACTGGGATTCCCAGAACAGCAATAACTGTAATTATATTAATGATCTGGTTTCCTAAATTGATCAGCCCAAGTCCTTCTACCCCCAAAAAACGTCCCAGAAGAATACTTACCAACATAGAGGCTGCTAAGCCCAACATCCTAACAATAGTCACCTTAGAGGAAGTGTTCAGTAGTTCCAGCATTGAACTGTTAGGGTTTGTAACTCTTTTGAAAATGGATTTAAGATCGTTGATTTTCAAATACTATCATTTTAAAGTGAATGATGGTGTGTCTATGAGCTTAACTTAGCTTCTTGAATCATCTCAATAGAACAATTCATGAGAAATCGTTTGTTGATACCCTTCACAGCATTAGACTGTGATGTATTATCATCCTAAGGAAAAATTGGGTAGGAGATTTTTAATGAATTACAAGTCGTTCTTTTTAACGATTAGCCTTCAATAATATCATAAACGATAACCCATGATTGTAGATTGGTTATGTAGTGGTCAATACTAATTTTGCTTTAAATATGCATTGATAACTGTTGCTATATAGTCATAGTGACTTTGGTTTAATCCAGGCCATACACCCAACCAAAAGGAATCATTCATTACTTTATCGGTATTTTCGAATGTACCTACCTTTCGTTTTTGAATGTTGGTGTAGGCTGGCTGACGCATTAAATTTCCAGCAAATAATAAGCGTGTTCCAATCTTATTCTCTTCGAGGTATTGTACCAGATCATGTCTTTTTAATGGACTACCATCTCTTATCGTTACTAAAAATCCAAACCAAGAAGGTTCACTGTTAGGAGTTGCTTCATGCAAAATAAAGTGTTCCTCAAAAGGTTTCAGTGCTTGATAAAGGAGTTTATAGTTTTCTCGTCGCTTTGATACGAAATCATCAGCTTTCTCCAACTGACTCAAGCCTACGGCAGCTTGCATGTCCGTTACCTTTAAGTTGAAGCCTATATGCGAATACGTATACTTGTGATCATAACCATGGGGTAAATCTCCTAGTTGCCAGCCAAATCGTTGTTTACAGGTATTGTCTTTACCAGGTTCACAATAGCAATCCCGACCCCAATCACGGAAGCTCTCGACTAACATTTTTAGTTTCATGTTATTAATGAGTACTGAGCCACCTTCACCCATAGTGATGTGGTGGGCAGGGTAGAAGGATACGGTAGCTAAATCACCAAACGTACCTGTCTTTTGGCCATTGTAAGTTGCTCCCAGGGAGTCACAATCATCTTCAATCACCCAAAGATTATGCTTTTCTGCAATTTCCATCACTGTTTTGAGATCGAAAGGATTTCCGAGCGTATGAGCCATCATGATGGCTTTGGTTTTTGGAGAAATTGCCTGTTCGATTAGCTCTGCTTTGGCATTATAGGTAGGTATATCAATATCTATGAATACAGGTACGGCTCCATATTGGATCATTGGGTTTACCGTAGTTGGGAATCCTGCAGCTACTGTAATCACTTCATCACCGGGTTTTATTTGACGATCACCTAATTTTGGAGAGGTCAAGGCATAAAATGCACAAAGATTCGCTGAAGATCCTGAGTTGACTAGAATTGATGTTTTCGAACCGAAATATTTAGCAAACTGGCGTTCAAATTTTTTCGCAAATCTCCCTGCAGTGAGCCAGCCATCCAGCATAGCATCAACGCCGAGTAGTATGTCAGAAGCATCCATGACTTTTCCTGTCACCGGAATATAATCGTCACCAGGAGTGATCGTTCTTATGGCATTTTGTGCCGCTACTTTATGGAGCATTTGCTCCATTTCCTGACTAATGTTTTTAAAATCCATTGTCGTTTCAGTTGTAATATTTAATCGTTTCTATTATGCCTTGTTCCAAGGTGTATTGTGGTTTCCACCCCAATTCCAGGAGTTTTTTAATATCGGCCCTTGATTCATCAAACTCCCCGTTTCTTTTTGGAAGTGCTCCCCAATTTAATTTGGTATTAGAGTCTGGTATCTTTTTTAATATCAAATTCATCAGGTCTCTGATGGAATGTGATGATGAGGTACCTACTTCTAAATTATTTAAGCCGCATGAGAACCTCTCGAGGTTCTCAAGAATAATGGCATATGCAGAACAGACATCCTTTACGTAGGTAAAATCTCTTTTTTGCAGACCATCAGTCAAGTCAATTTCTTTTACACCATTGACTATTTTTTTTATCATCGCTGGTATAAATTTGTTTTGGCCATCTCGGGGGCCATAAATATGTTCTAGCTTAAGATTAATTATCACTTGTTCAGTATAAGTTTTTAATGCCAACTCTAACAAATGTTTTGAATGAGTGTAATTACCAAGATATGCGTAGGATCTTGTTCCTTTATTGAAGAAGGTGTCTGTATTAATAAAGGAGATTTTCGGATTTAATCTAGAAAATTTATCCAGGATCTTCAATGGCCAAATCAAATTGATATTCAGTAGGTCACTGAAATTTTTATCTCGACCATAGTCTGTTGCTACATTAATGATCGTATCAATAGAAATGTTTTTATTTTCAATTTCAGACCAAAGGGTTAAGTCTAATTCGTTTTTTATAGAGGCAACATTAGTAAGGTTTGACTCTTCTCGTATGATTCCGGTAATTAGGTGCCCTTTTGATAGTAGTACTTCAGCCAGATGACTACCTAGAAAACCTGTAATGCCTGTTATTAAAATTTTCATTTCAGGTATTCTTCAAGGTCAGCTTTAATTAACTCACTTGTTTTTGCTCCTTCCGACTGTTGTTTGTACCAACTAAGCGTA
>CAXEKM010000810.1:0-5007 GCA_963996645.1 uncultured Marinoscillum sp. | reverse complement strand
ATTATTTTTTGAAAAAGTATGAAAAAGAGAAGGAAGACTGACAAATGCCTCAATTGTGGCTATGAATTAGATCCATCCTTTGACTACTGCCCAAAGTGTGGTCAGGAAAATAGTGATAACCAGATCTCTTTTGGCAGATTGATTGTGGAGTTTTTCTCTAATTATTTCTCTTTAGATTCAAGATTTGGTAGAAGCATAGCTCCATTCTTTTTCAAGCCTGGGACACTCACTTCAGAGTTCATGGATGGTAAACGTGTTAAGTATGCTAACCCCATCCGATTGTATCTGGTAGTAAGTTTGATTCACTTTTTTGTGATGAACACTTATCTGGATATGAGTGCAACACATGGGAAAATTATCCCTGATAATGCCAAGCCTATTCAATTAGATTCATTGCAGGCAGCTATTAAATCAGATAGTTCCCTTCAGGAAGACATCAAACCGATCAAGAACTTCTTGCCATTTGGCAATCTCGATTCATTAGAGTTTACTTCTAAAACTGATACTTCATCCACCTTTTCTGATGATATGTCAACAGCATTTAAAATGTCTAATAATCGATTCACTGTACAGGAAATTGAAGATTCCATCCATAATGAAAAGAATCCTTACCTAAGACAAAAGCTGAATCGACAGATTATTAAAATCATGACTTCAGACTCTCATGAGATCAAAATGTTTATCGCGAAGAATATCCCTATTCTCATATTCTTTTTATTACCTCTCTATGCGCTGATTCTCAAGGTCTTCTTTAGTAAGAAATTGTATATTAATCACGTTGTCCATAGCCTGCACATCCATTCATTTGTATTCATTCTACTAACCCTTTATTGGATAGCGAGGATGTTTTCGGAAGGAAGTGCAGAATTTATTGACTTCTATTTGTTCCTGCTCGTATGTGTATATATCGTATTGTCATTTAGAAACACCTATCACATTAGTACTCGTAAAGCAATTTTCAAAACATTGGGCACTGGATTCATTTATTGGATGTTATTGACATTCGGAATGTTCTTAGAAATATTAGTAAGCCTTTCATTCTTTTAATTCTGTATGACTAATTATACTGCCAGAGCAGAACAGTTCAACAAAACATCTAATTCACATTCAAAACAAGCCTTTACCTTCTCACTTTTAAGAGGAGCTTCATTCATTGCGTTTATCATTTTCATGATACTGCATTTCAACAATGATCAATTGATTTGGTTGATTTCGGGGTTTGTAAGCATTGGATTGTTTAGCTCTCTTGTAGGAAGGCATCGGTTTCATGAAGACCAAAAGCTCTATTTTCAAACTCTTGTTGATATCAACCTGGAAGAGCTAAAAAGAACCAATCTTGAGCTTCAGGGTTTTGAAACTGGCGATCAATTCCTGGAAGAAAATCATCCTAACCAGCATGATTTAGATGTATTTGGATCTCATTCCCTCTATCAACTCATCAACAGGTCATCTACTCAGGATGGTCAAAAACTAGTCGGTCAATGGCTTTCTAATCAACCTACAAATGAAGAAGTTATCGAGAAACAAGAGGCTGTTAAAGAACTAAGCAAAGACTTAGATTGGTTACAAAAGCTCCAGGCCAATTCACGAATAAGCGTTCGAAAAAAGAAGAAGAACGAGCCAACATTAAGTGCGGCTAATTTGATCGATTGGTCAACAATAAAAACGAATACTGGAAATCGTACAGTATGGTTTACTTTGATAAGTGTCCTGCTAATTGGGATCATCACTACGGGCGTCTTCATTGCTATGGATGCCATTCCATATCAGTACATTTACGGTAATATTTTAGTCAATGCCATTGCATTAGGAATAGTTGCCAGAAAACTAAGTGTTGAAATAGTTGGAGCAGATAAAGCCCAATACCTGGTTACCTCTTACCTGGAAGTCCTTAAAGTGATCAACTCAAAAGACTATCAAAGTGCTCTCCCAAAAAGATTAAAGCAAGCCTTGACGAACCCACATGATGCTGAAAAAGCTATAAGTCAACTTAGTAAAATCAGCCATAGAATTAGTTCACGAGCAAACATGCTCTATTTGGTGGTTGATCTTTTGTTTTTAATTGACTTCTTTCTACTGATGAGTATCTATCAATGGAAGAAAACCAATAGTGAGCACATTGAAGAATGGCTTCAGGCAATTCATGAATTTGAGGCGTTGATGAGTATTGCTAGTTTTGCAGAGCAACACCCAACCTATCAATATCCAAAACTCGCGTCAAGCATTTTCAAGTTAGACGGAAAGGAAATAGGTCATCCTTTGATTAGTAAAAGTGATAGAGTAAACAATGATTATTTTGTAGACGGCAAAGGATCTGTAGACATTATCACAGGATCAAACATGTCAGGAAAATCAACCTTCCAGAGAACACTAGGGATCAATTTAATTCTCGCTCGAATAGGTGCGCCAGTATGTGCCGCCTCTTTTGAATTTAGCAATGTAGAAGTATTCACTAGCATGCGTACTAAAGACAACCTGAGTGAAAACACCAGCTCATTTTATGCTGAGCTAAAACGAATTACGCAACTACTGAAGACTGTTGAAGACAAACCAACTTTCTTCCTACTAGATGAAATCCTAAAAGGAACGAACTCAGAAGATCGACATCTCGGCGCAATCGCATTAGCAGAAAAGCTATCTACGAAAGAAGCGTTTGGACTCATAAGCACACATGACCTGGCCTTAAGCGAATTGGAAAAGACCAATGAACATGTAAGAAATTACAGTTTTAACAGCCAAATAGATGGAAGTAAAATCAGCTTTGATTACACACTTACACCTGGTCCTTGTAAAAGCTTCAATGCCTCTCAGCTCATGCGAAATATGGGAATAATTGATTAACCAATGAACGAACTAGTTTCCATCATTACTCCCTGTAAAAATGCAGAGCGCTGGTTGGAAGCATGTCTTGAATCCTTTAAGAATCAGTCCTATACAAATTGGGAATGGATCATTATCGATGACTCATCTACGGATAACTCTTATAATATTCTTAAACGCCTGGCTAAATCAGATAACAGAGTCAAGGTTTTCAAGAACCCTGATCAAGGTATTATTCCTGCACTAAACGAAGGATTACGAAGCTCTAAAGGTTCCTTTCTGACCAGAATGGATGCAGATGACCTAATACCGTCAAACCGCTTAGAAAAGATGGTTAGACGTCTTCAAATAAGCCCTGATAAAACGGTGATAACAGGTTTGGTCTCATATTTCAGTGATCTGGAAGTAAGTGAAGGATATCAGTCTTATGAAAACTGGATCAATGAGGTTAATACTTCAGCATCGCAGTGGAAGAATGTATATCGTGAATGTGTCATAGCGTCGCCCAATTGGATGATCCGTACAACTGATCTCCTATCTATTGGTGGGTTTGCTGAATTGGTTTATCCAGAAGACTATGATTTGGTATTCAAATGGTACCAAAATCAATTTCATGTGGAATGTATTGAAGAAGTTACTTTGCTTTGGAGAGAACATCCTGACAGGACTTCTCGAAACTCTGATCACTACCAGCAAGAAGCATTCTTTGAGCTGAAACTTAAACGGTTCATAGAACTTGATTACAAAGATGGACCTTTGGTTATCTGGGGAGATAATGTTAAGTCCAAACTAGCTGAAACCATTTTAGTGAAGCATGGAATAACTCCAATAGTTCAAAACCTGAACGAATATCAAGAAATAAAACACTTTCAATCTCCACAGCTATTGATTGCTGTTTGGCCAGATGAAAACCAACGTAATCAAATAGAAATCTTCCTCAAGTCAAGCAAACTGAACCAAGGTATTGATTGGTGGTGGTTGTAGTTAATAATCCGAATACTCTGCAGGATATAAGAAGATAATATCTGCGTGTGACACGTTATTTTCATAATACGAATTTCCAATTAACTCTTTCCATTCAGGCGCATCACCAAATGATTTCCAATGTTCGTCTCTGCTGTCTTGATTTGAGAAGGTGGTCATGTACATCAGGTTTGGCATTTTAGGGCCTGAAATCACATCTGCATAGAAAACCGCATTGAAACCAAGTCGATCAAAAAGCGCTACTTCACCACCTTCATTGAACATTTCTACTTTGTTCAAATAGTAAGACTCTGTAGGAGATTCATAACTTCTCAACTCATAGATTCTATCCTTCCTTGGACCATCTAAAGGAGTTGGTTTCAAAATAGGAAAATCTCTGAAAGCACTTAAAAGAATAGATTCGATTCTCTTGTAAGGTGGATTGGCGTGAGACGCACTCAAATAACCAGCACCTTTTGACAGATAATCCTGATCACTTAGCAATGCCGTATCTAAGCTTAAAAAGGTCTCCAATCGATTAAAGGGGATGAGAACATAGGTTTGAAGCACTGAATCTGATTCGGACAATCTCTTCTTAAAAACACCAATATTTTGAATTCCTAACTTCTTCAAACCAGGAAGAAAAGCTTCCGCCAGATACTCATCTGTTAGGCTTTGTTGCAGTTCTGAATCAAACGTATAAACCTTTAATTGATAGTACTCTTTTTGATCTGTTGGATCCTTTTTGGTATCGGCTGATTGAGTAGTGGACTCACAGCTAAAGGTTACGATAGCCGCAATAAGAAAAAAGATTAAAGCTCTCATCATCAAGTAGGTTAGTTATGTCAAGCAAACTACGAATAATCTTGCTTTTCGACTCAACATAATAATCACTGCAAACCAAAAAAAGGAGGCTTTAGCCTCCTCTTCTCCTCTTCATTATCCAACCAATAGCTCTCTATTGATTTGATTTCTTATATAAATGCTTGTGAATTTTATTACCGTCTTCATCTGTGTACCACGGGCTGTTTGTCTTTCCTTGTACATAATCTACGAAGCGAGGGTATGCTTTGGATATTTGTACTTTTTCCTTTGGGTACTCCCATGGCGTTGGTATCTCAATGGCCCATGGTAAATTGTTCTCTGTCAGGAAGTATTTTCCCTCACCAGGATTCGTGTCATCAGCGGCTTGGCCTATCCATGATTCGTCAAATAGGCTGGTGT
>CAXEKM010000809.1:0-3719 GCA_963996645.1 uncultured Marinoscillum sp. | reverse complement strand
CTGGAGTCTATTACGCCAATCTCTCCTTTATGCAGCTTGGTGGATTTATCGCCTTTTGAAATTTGAACAACACCAGAATAAACCTTAACCACCAGTTGTCCATCTCGAGCATCCACATCGAAACTTGTTCCTAACACCTTTACATCTCCATTTTTTGTTGAGATGGTAAATGGACTTCCCTTGGTGACGTTGAAATAAGCCTTTCCTTCTAATTCAAGATTTCTAGCATCTAAAAAGTCGGATTCGGCTAGAGCAACTGTAGAGTTTCTACTTAATGTTAACTGCGTACCATCTGGAAGCTCATATTTCGAAATAGCATCTTTAGAAGCCAATTCTCTTAGAGGAGTGCCGGATGGAGAATATTGTAAGTAACCTATGACACTCAATGAAGATATAAGAATGATTGCAGCCGCAACTTTCCAAAGGTTCCAGAAAGCATTTTTTTGAGGCTTAATTTTATTACACACTTTTGACCATGCTGCATCCGTATCTACCGGAGCATCATACTCACTTAACTCATAAAAGAGGTTAAATTCCTCGTCTTCCGAGGTTTTATTACTCTCTGAGTAGTGTTTTTGGCAATATTTGTCAAACCATTTTGAGGTCATGTCGTTTAAAAGGCAATCAATATTTTGGGTACCCCTAATATCAATATAAAATTATTTTATTCGGTACTCTTTTAGTTCTTCACTCAAACTTTCTTTTAGTTTTTTCAAGGCAATACTTACCTGATTTTCTACAGTCTTAACCGAAATTTCAAGCTCTTCTGCAATCTCATTGTAGGTAAGTCCACCGTATCGGCTAAGGATGAAAATATTTTTACATTTTTCCGGAAGTTGGTCGATTGCAAACTGAATTTTCTTCTTCATCAATTCGGTATCATCCATGGTCATACCTGTGGAGGAATAAGATCTTACCTGGTCCAAATCTGTCGTAGATTGGAGTTTAGGCAATTCCAGTTTGATGTAATTGATGCACTTATTTTTTACTGAGGAGAATAAATAGGATTTTAACGAACCAGTCAAATTGATTTGTGCCCTTTTTTCCCAAATGTACATGAGCACTTCCTGGGCTATTTCTTCACCAATGGTCTGATCTCTAACGATACTCATCGCATATCGGGACATGGCGCCATAATGCGTCTTGAAAATTTTCTCGTATGAGGATAGATCACCCTCACGCACTTTCAAGAAAAGAGCATTGTCATCTTCCAGTTTCATGAATCTTGTTCACTGAAGTTAAGCGACTCAATAATTTTTAAGTATACATTCAATGACTGATTGTAGACAATATTGCTGTATGGGTTGTTAGCCATCACTGTAATGACCATGTTCTCTTCCGGGACAATGAAGATACTTTCTCCTCTGTAGCCAGTAATCCAAAAGGCATTGGTGTCATTAGTATAGATGGAGTTGAATTGATCAGTGAACACCCACCAGAAATATCCAAAGTCTAAATCTTCTAGAAATGGAGTTTGGGGTAATGTGCAATCAAGGATCCAGTCTCTATTAATAATTCTTCTTTTGTCGGTCCATCTACCTTCGTTCAGCATCAAATATCCAATTCTGGTAAAATCTAGTGTTGAGATAGATAATCCAGTGCACAAGTCTAAAGTTCCTGATGGATCGTAGCTCCATTCGTAGTTGGTCATATTTAGAGGTTTAAATAGTTCATTATCAATGAATTCCTCCAATGAAACATCGCTTAGAATATTTTCAAAGATTTTAGCCAGGATCATACTGGACCCACTGTTTAGAACAAGTCTTAAGCCTGGAGGAGCCTCTTGATTTAATGATAAGACATAACCTGCCCAGTCACTTTGTAACTTCATTTGGTAGAAGTCACTTTCAGCGCGCTCGGTATTTACGGTATACTCGTTCCAGGAAACGCCCATTTGGTTACTTAGCAGGTGTCTAAAGGTGATGTTTTTCTTAGACGGATACGAGTCGAAAATATTTTGATATTCAGGCAAATAATTTGAAATAGGGATATCAAGGTTAGCGATATAGCCTTGTTCGATTAGTAGTCCAAGGACTAAAGCGGCAATGCTAGTTGTTGCTCGCCCAATAGGATGCAATGACGCTCTGGAATGGCCATTGTAGTAGTTTTCAAAAACTAGTTTGTCATCCTTAATAATGATCAAACCATTAATTTCTGCATAATTTCTGCTATCAATCTGGTTATCCAAAGTGTATAAAACAGAGTTACTCAATCCAACGCTAGAAGGGAAGTCGTATCCCCAGGCTTTTTGGTCCGCCGGAAGCTCTTCACTCACATAGCATGAGCTGATAATAATGCCTATTAATACTATTGCTGGTAAATACCGCATCTGATTCCAAATCCAAAGGTGATACCACTAAAATCTTTATTGCTGAGATGCACAAAATCAAGATTGTGCATGCTCTTATAGCCTAACGTTGCAAAAAGCTTTACTTGCTCAATAGGAGTGAATAAAGCCATGACTTGAGGTTCAATAATGTCAAACTTGCTTCGAATGAATTTTTCATCATTCGATTCCCTGATCCAAACAGCATCTCCTTTGCCATATTGAATTTGAGCGTTGATTTCAAAATTCTTCGAATCATATGCTCTCACACCAAGTCTTCCGGCTCCGTATTTATATGCCAGGTTGAAATTAGTAGGGAAGATAACCGTAGTTTGATAATCGCCCCGGTAATTGTAAACACCAAATCCGCCGAAAATGCTTTTGTATTGTAATCCAATGAATAGCTGTGAAGTTGGGCCATATCCAGTTGCTACAGGTGTCATTTGAAAGCCCGTTTCTAGAAAAACTCCTGATTCAAATTTGATGAAAGGCTCTTTTTCAACTCGAGTTGTGTCATTGGATTGGACTGAAATACTGTCCATAGCAACTTCTTGGCCATACGCAAGTGTTAGGCTTATGCTTAGAAATAGCCACAAAAGGAGTTTTTTCATAAAGTAAACTTAGTGTATAAGAAATTTTTCATGGCACATGCAACCTTATTAATTTGCTCAAGTCATTGATATGAATTTTGACTTTTAAGCCTTGAGTAGCCAAACGATAAATATACATGCTGGGTTGATCGAAAGATGCCGTGATGGAGATCAGGTGGCTCAGTATGAGATCTATCAGCTATACCGTAAAGCGATGTATAATACGGCTTTACGAATATGTGCGGTACAGGAAGAAGCAGAAGATGTTTTGCAAGAGGCGTTTCTAAGTGCTTTTCGAAATATTTCATCCTATAGAGAGGATGCCACTTTTGGTGCTTGGCTCAAACGAATTGTAGTTAACAAGGCGATTACAAGTTTGAGACGAAGTGAAAAGGAGGCCCTAATGATGGAAGAGGTGGAAGATGCTGATGTGTCCGAAGAAGTATATGAGTCTGTGTCAGGATTGACAGTCGAGCGTGTAAAAGCAGCGGTCTTAGAACTCCCAAAAGGATTTAGAAGTGTGGTTTCCCTGTATTTGTTTGAAGGGTACGATCACAAAGAAATCTCTGAAATTCTAGGTATTACAGAGTCAACTTCGAAAAGTCAGTTCAAACGGGCTAAGGACAAGCTGAGACAACTATTAGAGAAGGAGGTTAAATATGGGTGATCAATTAGAAAAATTTATACTCGATAACAGACAGGAGTTTGATAGCGAGGAGCCATCTGGTAAGGTATGGCAACATATCCAGCAACAGCAGACAAAGTCTGATAAATGGCTAGGTCTGTGGAAAGTTGCTGCTGTG
>CAXEKM010000808.1:0-1602 GCA_963996645.1 uncultured Marinoscillum sp. | reverse complement strand
GCTGGTGCTGTTTGCAACCGAGTGGCTGTCTATCGATTTGGTAGGAATCCTCATTTTGGTTTCTCTTACAGCAACAGGTGTAATCAGTGCTGAAGAAGGTTTGTCTGGATTTAGTAATCCGGCGGCTATCACTGTGGCTTTTATGTTTGTACTAAGTTATTCGTTGCTTAAAACAGGCTCTTTGCAACGGATAGGGCCATATCTCGGTCCGATTTTCAAGAAGAATTTTAACCTTGGGATATTGATAATGATGGTGTTTATCGGACTGGTATCTGCCTTCATCAATAATACGCCCATCGTTGCTATGTTCATCCCGGTAATGGTGAGCGTTGGTAATCTGTCAGGATACAGTCCTTCCAAGTTATTGATACCACTTTCGTATGCATCCATTTTTGGAGGGATGTGTACGATGATTGGTACTTCTACCAATATGTTGGTCAGTGGCATTGCAGTGGAGAGTGGAATGGAAGCATTTCCGCTATTCCTGAGTGCTCCAATTGGTCTTGTTTTCGTCGTTGTAGGAGCAGTGTATATTTTCTTGTTTGGCAAGAAACTTCTTCCTGATCGTTTCTCAACTGGTGACCTGAGTCAGAAATTCGGAATGAGAGATTACATCACTGAGATTGAAGTGATGGCCGAGTCTGAGTTTGTTGGTCAGCGAATCATGGATTCGATATTGGCAACAGAGCTGAATATAGATGTAATTGAGGTAAAAAGGAATTCAACCAATTTTACCCTTCCTGCTGGAGACTTTGTGATCTATCCGGGCGATAAGCTCAAGATTCGTTGTGATGTGGAAAAGATCAAAGCACTCAGGGATCGATTAAAGGTAAATTTCAATACCGATGCGGTTCGTTTAAATGAAAACGAAATCCAGTCTGGTGATACCTCCATTTTGGAATTGATCATAACTTCAGGTTCTGAGTTTGAAGGAAAGAATCTCCGAGAGATGGATTTCCGAAGAAGATATCGAGCGGTTCCATTAGCAATCTTACATCATGAAAAAGTAGTTCATGAAGACCTGCACGATGTGGAGTTGAATGCGGGAGACGTAATACTTACAGAAATCAAAACCCACCGATTGATCAACCTGAAAAGGCAGGAAATGGGTCAAAGAAGTCCATTTATTGTGCTTTCTGAGCAAGGAATTATCGATTTCAATAGAAAGAAATTCTTGACCGTTCTAGGGGTTATTGTTGGAGTTGTAATGATATCGGCATTCAACATTCTTTCCATTCCAATTGCAACTTTGATTGGTACTGTCGTTTTGGTGTTGTCTAAAACCATCACCATGAATGAAGTGCATGAGTCCATTGAGTGGAAGATAATCTTCCTATTGGCAGGTGC
Source organism: uncultured Marinoscillum sp. (assembly GCA_963996645.1). Lineage (GTDB taxonomy): Bacteria > Bacteroidota > Bacteroidia > Cytophagales > Cyclobacteriaceae > Marinoscillum. Next base: position 255 of record CAXEKM010000808.1, on the reverse strand, counting down.
TCTCAGTTTAGGTATTGCAATGACCAATAGTGGCCTTGCTGACGTTATTGCTAATGGCCTTACAGGTTATCTCAACGACTATGGGCCGGTTGTGATTTTATCTGGATTGTATTTGATTACCTCATTGATGACAGAAGTGATGAGTAACAATGCAGCTGCCGCTTTACTAGCTCCAATAGCCATTACAACTGCTGATAAATTAGAGCTTAGTCCATATCCATTTTTAATTGCGGTGATGGTGGCTGCTTCTGCCAG
>CAXEKM010000807.1:0-6504 GCA_963996645.1 uncultured Marinoscillum sp. | reverse complement strand
TGTAAGTGACTAATTCTTGCAGAATTGCTTTTCGTTCTATTGAAATGGAATCTGAGTTCAGAGACTTTCTGAATGTTTCAAGAGCAGGTAGGAGAGGGTTAGGCATATTTGTAAAAGAATGAATAATAATGATTTATCAAGTTAGATACTGAATTGAATTCAGTATGACTCAGGTCTTAATTTTTGATAATTATCAATTAATGTCATGCTGAACCTGCCTAGCCGTCAGGCAGGCTTGTTTCAGTATCTTCTATCACTTGATAAAGCATTTGCTAAAATTAAATCAGCTACAGCAAGAAGGACCACAACAAGCTTCTTGTTTTACTTCAGCTACTTTTGGTTCTCCACCAGGCTTTTGAGCAAAGACAGTTACTGAGTAAATGCCTGTTCCTCCATTGTTGAAATTTTGGATTTCTTCAGCGTTAAGGTATTTGCCAAGAATGTCATCAGGAATTACGATGGTCTTTTCTTTTTGGATAGTGATGTTTTCAAAGCCCGCAGTTTGAATGGCATCTAAATAATCGGCTTTCTGAATCGCTCCTGCTACACATCCTGCATACATTTCAGCATCTTTTCGAAGGGCCTCAGGCAAATCACCGACCAATACGATATCCGAAATGCTAAAGTGTCCACCTGGTTTCAAAACTCGGAAGATCTCGTTAATCACTTTCGGTTTGTTGGGAACAAGGTTCAAGACGCAGTTACTTACGATCACATCAGCAGAGTTGTCATTCACAGGCATCTCATCTATATCTCCTTCACGAAACTCTACATTGTGATAGCCCATTTTTTCTGAATTGGCACGAGCTTTCTTGATCATGGCAGGCGTGAAGTCAATTCCGATTACTTTTCCTTCTGCACCCGTTTCATGTCTAGCTACAAAACAGTCGTTTCCAGCACCAGATCCCAGGTCAATGACTACATCACCTTTTTGTATTTGTGCAAACTGAGTTGGTAAACCGCATCCAAGGCCTAAATCAGCATCTTCTACATAGCCTTCAGTATCTGTATAGTCATCCATCATGATGTTGTACACTTTGTTTGATGGAGTAGTGGCGCCACAGCAAGATGCTGCGTTTTCTACTTTACCTTGTTCGGCGATTCGAGCATATTTCTCTTTCACCACGTCTTTTAATTCTTGTTCAGTGTTCATGTCTCTATGGTTTATTGCAATATTACGATTGATAAAGTCAAATTTTTTTAGCAGCAGGCTGCTTTGGTTTCAAAATCATTAAAGATTTGATTGAACTGATCTTTGATCTCTTTCCATCTTTCTGGATTGATACAATAGTTCACTCTAGATCCTTCAATGTTTCCTTGAATGATGCCTATGTCTTTCAGCTCTCTCAAATGCTGACTGATGGTAGCTTGTGCCAATCCAAGTTCCTGAACCAAATCACCATTGATACAAGCGTTCGCTTTTATCAAATGCTGGATGATCGCTACTCGGGCTGGATGCGAGAATGCTTTAGCTGCTGTAGCAATATCATTTTGTGTTTCAGAAAATAGATTGGTCTTTGTAACTCCCATTTGATTAATTATGTCATTGCAATATTACGATAATAAAGTTGAAATGCAAGTTTCATTCATCTTTCTTACTCGAGACTTTTTATCGATTGACTCATTCGATTACTATAAGTTATTAACAATTTATCAGGACATCATAAAGCGATTTGGCACAAAAAGAATAAGGTTTATCCTCCTTTATTTCTATTTGTATTTCATGTAGAATAGCCTCTTTTAAGGAGTTATTTGTTTCGGCACAATATCTGTCGATTAATTTCTCTATTAGTTTCAGTCTTTCCGCTCTCTGCTCAATAAGTTCGTTTCTATTTAAATCGAGAATCTTTAGGGTTAACTCTGCTCTTTTGTTAGCGGGTTTTTTTTTAATTATCCCTCCGAGAGCAATGAAAAAATCTGCAGGATCGTCAATATAAGGGTTAATGAATGGTAAATCCGCATCGTAAATAGATCCTTTCTTGTTATTACATATAGGACATGATAGTCCTAGGTTTTCCCATACAAAAGTTAGTTCAGGGAATTTATTTTGTGCTTTAGGTTTGATATGTTCAATGTGATCATAAGCTATATGTGAAATGGTGCTTTCACAATACATACATTTATTTCTGCATTCAATCTTGAGAGCATCTTTTACTTCCGTTTGATTATACTTTGTACTCAAAGATTTAGGTATCTCAATATTTTTTTGAAGGTATTCTTGTAGTCGATTTGTCCACTCTTCTTTTTTTTCTTTAAGTACTTGAGGTTCAGGGTTTTTAATTATTTTTATCATTTTGATCTAGTACTTTTTCCATTGCAATTGGCATCAAATTTTCTAACCCTAATTGTGAAAGGTCTTTTCTCATTTCTTGAAAACTATTTTTGTTCAGGTCAATAGTGCTATATCGATTTACAATTTCATTTAAAGATTTTTCAATCCAAATGGGCATAGTAAAAGACACACCAAGTACTTCATGGAAAATTTCAGTAGCCGTTTTTGACATGTTTTCAAGGTTTAAAAGTTCACTTGTTATTTTCCGCTTTCCTTCAGGCTCATCACAATACTTAAGAGCAAAGACATATGATTCTTTAACTGATCCTATAATAAGCGGGCTATGAGTAGAGACAATGAACTGAATTTTTGGAAATGCTTCAATAAGATTAGGAAGTAGTTCTCTCTGCATTGAAGCATGAAGGTGAGTTTCTGCTTCATCAATAAGAATGGAGTTTGAAAATCGGTTATCTATACTTATTAAGTAGATCGTCCATGAGAGGTATATTAGTGTACTTATTCCTCCAGAAACTGCTTCTATCATAAAATCTCCAGAAGAGGTAATCACTACTATTTCATTAGATCGGATTTCTAATTTTTTGAATCCCAAGGATGTGGGGAGAATTTTATAAAGAACTTTTTCATATCCTTTCAAATATTTTTCACCAGTCACATCTCTACTCCATATGAGTATGGTCTCCTTAATGTAAAAATTTGGGTTATTCTTTTCATTAATGGAAAGCATTCCTTCTTTGGAACTAATAGAGCTTTTAATTAATAAATCAAATGCATTTCTGAACGTTCTTCTTTCATTAGTCAAATCCTTTACTTCCGCATATCTGAATACAGGTCTTTGATAATGAATATTGAAACCGTTAACTTTTTGTTTGTTTTCAATTTTTACTCGGTAGCTTGGTCTATTGGTGTCCGGAACTGAGAGTTGAGAAATATGCTTATTCTGATATTCTAAATTCCCAATGACATTATTTGAATCATTAGGTGAGCTTTTAAAGAATCTGGTGAAAAATCGAATTAAGCCAGATTTTAAATCTTTGGCAGGGGTTGCCAGTTCATTTGTTTCCCATCCAAAATGTTGCGCTAGCAAGTTTAATATTGTCGTTTTTCCAGCGCCATTGACACCTGTTAGTATTGTTAGTTGCTCGTGGAAATTAATTTCCAAATTTCCAAATTGCTTCCAATTTTGAATGGTTAATCGTTTAAATCTGGTTGGACTTTTAGCTGTTACTAAGGTTGAAGATAAAAGATTCATCATAGTTATTAACCTTCTTTAGAACTTGATAATAGTTTAAATATCCTTCTAATACAAGATTGATATCAACTTGCGGTGTATAATTCCAGAAAGTAGGTAGAATTAGAGAAAGGAGTAAGCATTGAGTATGAGCTATGATATGTATTAAATGCTGTTTTGCTGGAATTATTGTTCATTTTTGTCTTGACACAAAAACGAACCAAAAAAGTCAAGAACAATTAATGCTTCCTCGCTACTACCCTTGCACGCCCGCTAATTGTTCGAGCCTCCGCGCTTCACCTCCAAAGAGGTGATTTATATTTTCTATTTTGAAAGGATGGCCTTATTCATTTTAGGTGTAAAAGAGATAAAATCAGATTGGAAATAAAAACTGTTTGAGTCCCTCAATGAACACAATCTAATTTGATTATTGATCTGGACGAGTTTTTTTATTTCCTGATTTTAGGGTTTTTAAGCCGTTAAGAAATGAATACAGCCTTGACCTTTTGATACTTTTGGGTCAAGCTAAAAGTATAATCACATTTGGACTTCTCTAAACATCTCCTGAATATCCACTGGTATTTCCATTGGTCGGAGAGGAGGGACATTTGCGCCACCTGTATTACCGACAGGAATATGACCAATGAATGATTTAACTCCACCCACTAACAATCTTGGAATTTGTCCTAAGATCTCCTTGAAGTTTTTGATATGAATACCAAACAACAACATTTTCCAATGCACATAGCTGTGTTCATAAGGATAGGATTGTCCAATGATGTGAGCACGTTCTAGATGATACCATGCGAGTTGTAAATTGTTGGATTGGAAGGCTACTTGATAGTGCGCTAGTTCAGTTTGGTAATATGGTCGAAGTTTCGAAGGTAAGAGAGTATTGAATTGCATGAGTTATCTTTTTAACAAAGTACCTACAATTTCTTATGGTTTGTGTTACAGGATTTTGACTGACTTTTTCAAAGTTCTGTAACCAATGTTACCTACTTTATAAGAGATACTACGTTTCTTACCATATTTACAAATAGGTGATAAAGAAATTCATATGAAACGTATTCTGGCAATTGGTATTACTTTTTTGACTCTTGGTCTTACAGCCTTCTCCTTAGTTAATGAGAAAGAACCAAAAGAGATTAAATCGTCAATCGTTAATGAGGATTATCCCATTGACTTTTCCTTGGAGGACAAGGATGGAAATAAGATTTCATTGAGTGATTATCAAGGCAAAATTGTGGTGCTGAATTTCTGGGCAAGTTGGTGTGGACCTTGCAAGTATGAGATGCCAGATTTACAGAAATTTCATGATGCCAATAAAGGTGGAGATATCTCTGTGGTGACTGTTGCTTTGGACAGAACATTCAATACTTCCATCAATTTTATGAATGTGCAGAAATACACTTTCCCTTATTTCAAACCTGATGGAAAAGTGCCATCTGAGTTTTCAATTTCTGCCATACCAATGACTTACATAATTGATAAGGAAGGAAACATCATCTCCACCTATGAAGGAGCTACAGACTTTGGCGCTCGATACTTTCAAAAAGATATCGAACTGGCTAGAAAATGATCTACCAGATAGTTATTCAGGTAGATACCCATCAGGATAACCTGTGGAAGAGTCTACCAGCCAGATTAAAAGCCATGCGTGAAGATCTCGGTGATTGTGAAATCGAAGTGGTTCTTCATGGTTCGGCGGTAAAGTCTTTGCCGCAGTTGGATAAGCCTATTGAACAAGTATCCATCATTGCTTGTCAACGCGCTTTGATCGGCAATCATATTCCAGAAGAATCGATTCCTTCATTTGTTCACGTCGTACCTTCTGGATTAGCTCATTTGGTTAAGAAACAAGCCGATGGCTGGGCTTATTTGAAAGTTTGAATAAAAGGAACTCACCCCAATGTCGATAATTGAAAATTATTAAATCTTTCTAGCCCCTCTCTTGCCAAGAGAGGGGTTGGGGCGCCCGGCTTAGGGGAGAGTTGGATTGAAGCATTCCATTCTTCCTAGAATCATAATACTAACAACATCCACACACCCATTCCAACCATAGCTAAGTCTTCGATGATGGTAACCGTACTCATCGGTAAGTTGAATACATCACCTAAACAAGCACATTTGATTTTCTTCTTATTGAGGTTGCTTTGGATGACGCCAATACTACTAACTCCAAGAACTACAACAGTAACAATGTTGGTGTAAAATGGTGCAAAATTGATCAGGTAGGCAATACCTAGAGCTAACTCCACAAAAGGATAGATTTTACCCCACCCGTGCCATTTAGCCGCCACGATATCGTACATTCGGTAGGAGCTCGCAAATCCTGATAAGTTCAAGAGTTTGAAGAAAGAAAAAACCAGGAAGAATCCTGCCATAAAATGGAGCATCCACAACATCCCTGAGAAGTTTTCAAATGGATACTGTACTAGTAAACTTACTCCAGCGATGAAGCCCACGATGATTAATAGAGGCTTATAGGTGCTCAGTTTGATGGGAGGAAGTGAGGAAGATGGTGTTTCGGCTTTGGATGCGGCTGGTTTCACAATCTTTGGCATGGGAGCCAGTTCCTTTTCTTGCTTCTCTGTACTGATGGTGTATTTACCCAGCTCTTTATTGATTGTATCAAGATCTAGCTCACCTTCATATTCAATGATTGCTTGAGGATACTCCAGTTGTACCTTGACATTGGAGATGTTGTCCTGCTTCTCTAGCGTTTCAGTTACCGAGGCTACACAACCACCGCAGGTCATTCCTGAAACGTTATATTCTCGTTTAATTAGTTCTTTAGTTTCCATATACAAATATCACGATTGCAAGAGCATCAGGTTTTACAGGATTTTGTGTGAGTTTTATATGGTTTTGTTATGATTGGTTTTCTCTCTGCCTTTTTTGATAGTGTCGAATAGCAAAGAAGATAGGAATGAAAATGAGGAGAAAAGCGACCATTGAGGTAAATGTAAATAAAAATATA
>CAXEKM010000806.1:0-2263 GCA_963996645.1 uncultured Marinoscillum sp. | reverse complement strand
TTGGATTTAATGGACTTTAAGCGTTCGATTACCTCCAAACCATTACCATCAGGCAAAGTGATGTCCACTACCACACAGTCATATTCATACGACCAGGTTTTTTCACTTGCTGAAGTAAAGCTGTTTGCCCATTCACAGTGATAGCCTGATTTAGTAAGATAAGCAACGATAGATTCTCCCAGTGATTTTTCGTCTTCTACAAGAAGTATGTTCATTGAGGTTATTGTCAGTTGAGCCTTCAAAGAAATGAAATTTTCTTCAATTCGGTGCATGAAAATGTCATAGACTGGCCCGTTTAAGGATAATTGGTAGTTGACCTATTAATTATTGGGGTTCGTCGTAAAATATATGGAGTTCTCAGATGTATTGATGAACTTCAAACTATAGCAAAGAAATAATAATTGTTCGAATCTATCTCCGCTGTAAAAACCTGTTCTTCTAAAGGAACAGGTTTTTTTATATCTCGTTGATTCTCACCTTCTTTTTCTTCACTCTAGAGTTGTCTAACTTCTTAATGGCAGATTTTGCTTGAGATTTTTTGATCGCCACGAACGAGCAATCTTGTTTGATTTCGATGGCGCCAACTTCTTCACTTTTTAAGCCTCCTTGCTTCATGAACAGTCCTGCTACGTCTCCTTTGGAGATTTTATCTTTACGCCCACCTGAGATGAACAGAGTAGTCCATTCAGATGGAGTGAATTGGTGATTGCCTGAAGGCTCTTCTGTACTTAGGTTTTCTAAATATTCCGGCACGGTTTCTCCTTTCCACTGGATCACAAAAGCTGTTCCACTGCTGTGCATACGAGCTGTTCGGCCATTTCTGTGCGTGAACTCCTCTTCTCTGTGTGGGAGCTGATAATGAACGATAAATGCCAACTCCGGAATATCTAATCCACGAGCAGCAAGATCAGTTGCAAGCAGTAATTGATGTGTTTTGTTTCTGAACTTAACTAAGGCTCGCTCTCGGTCTATTTGCTCCATGCCTCCATAGTAGTTGGCGTGGCTGATATCATACTGATCCAAATGATTACTTACATAATCGATGGTGTCCTTGTAGTTACAAAAAATAATTCCGGGTTTATTGCCAATATGCTTAAGCAAAGAAACAAGCGTGTCCAGCTTGTCTTTTTCTGGAGAAATTACCCTTTTGATGGTTAGCTGATCATTCTTTTCATGCAGGTAATCAATGTAAGCAGGGTTTGGAATCTTAACAAACTTAGGAACATTCACACCTTGAGTTGCCGAAGTAAGGATCGTCTTTTTTACTCTGCCTACAGCCTGAATGATTTCCTTCATTTCATCTTCAAAACCAACTTCCAGCGATTTGTCAAATTCATCCAGCACTAGAAAAGATACCTTGCTTGCATCTAGTTGATTTCTACGGATCTTATCAGCAATACGTCCTGGTGTACCAATCAGAATGGCTGGAGTATGCTGCAAGTCCTCACGGTCTTTGATAGCTGCTCTGCCTCCATAGATGGCATTGACCTTATATCCAGAGCCCATTTCTCGAGCTACTTGTTCTATCTGTAGTGCTAATTCCCTTGTAGGTACCAATATCAGTGCCTGTACTTCGGTAAACTCTGGACTGAGTAGCTTGATCACAGGTAATAAGAACGCCAACGTTTTTCCAGTACCTGTGGGAGAAAGCAATATGGTGTGATTGTTTTGCTTGATCACCCTGGCAGCTTCTTCCTGCATTGGATTCAAAGCAGCAATACCCAGTTTGTTCAGAATTTCTTGTTGGTTCTTAATGGTAGACATGTCTCAAAAGATAATAAGTCTGCAAAGGTCTACAATTTGAATGGGATAACGGTCAAGATAATCTGTGAATAAAGCGTTTGTTCATAGACTTGGCTGTTCTGAATGAGTATCGAATTACATGTTGGGTTTTGGGAATTGTTAAATCCACTTCAGGAATCGTTAAATGGTTAAGTGTTTGTTGATCAGGTGAATAGAGTTTTGATGTTATGTGTTTGTTATATGCTTGATAGACAGTTGTTATATGACATAATTGGGTTCTAACTCAATGGCGGGGTAGCTTGTGCTATCGTTTTTTTAGTAATAGCGATAACCCCATTTTGTGAATTGTAAACCCAGTGTGATGAAAAAACGCTATCTCCTTTTAAGGCACATTTTAGTGCTCTTTAATCTTTTATTTTCTCGAAGCTTATTCGATCGTCTTAAGATAAATAATCATTTAGACGAGTAATCAATTTGATTTAGGTATTGATCTGCACTTTATCTAGACGTGCGCTTACCC
>CAXEKM010000805.1:0-2636 GCA_963996645.1 uncultured Marinoscillum sp. | reverse complement strand
GGCTGTGACCTTGATATTGGTTGCCAAGTTCTTACTACCGCAAATGATCGACAAGAAGATCTACACCATGCCACAATTCGCTAAGGAGCGTTATGGTAAAGGAGTTAGCTTCTTTTTCTCATTCTTCTGGTTGTTGGTTTATGTTTTCGTGAACCTGACGTCAGTTGCGTGGTTAGGAGCTCTTGCGATGGAGCAAATCCTTGGATGGCCAATGATTTATGGCGTACCTGGATTATTAATCTTCGCAGGTATTTATTCCATATACGGTGGTTTGAAAGCTGTAGCATGGACTGACGTAATTCAAGTAATATTCCTCGTTGGTGGTGGTTTGATCACCGCATTTTTTGCACTTTCAGCAGTTGCTGGAGACGATGGAGGAGCTTTTGAAGGTTTCATGATTGTCTTGAACAAAGTAAGAGAAGTGCCTTCAGACTTACACTTTAGCATGATTTTGGAAGAAGGAGTGGCGACCATTCCTGATGGTAGCGGTGGAACGAAAGATCCATTTATAGATCTTCCGGGTCTAGCAGTAATTTTTGGTGCCATGTGGTTGACAAACCTTGGTTACTGGGGCTTTAACCAGTACATCATTCAGAAAGGTCTGGCAGCTAAAAGTTTAGCAGAAGCGAAGAAAGGTTTGATTTTCGCGGGATTCTTGAAGATTTTGATTCCAATCATCGTAATTGTTCCAGGTATTACAGCTTATGTAATGTTCAATCATCCAGACTTAAGCCACTCGATTGAAGGCTTGTCAGGCACGATCGATAAGGCGGATCAAGCGTATCCATGGTTGTTGAGAAACTTCGCGCCGACAGGTATTAGAGGTTTGGCGTTTGCGGCATTGATTGCAGCTGTAGTGTCGTCATTGGCATCAATGTTGAACTCTACGTCAACCATCTTCACATTAGATATTTACAAAGACATTATCAATCCTGAAGCGAGCCAAACTCAATTGGTGAAAATAGGACGTATCACTGCATTCGTAGCTTTAGTGATTGCTGTGTTTGCAGCTAAACCATTGCTTGGAGGTTTAGATCAGGCATTCCAGTACATTCAGGAGTATACAGGATTTATTTATCCAGGTGTAGTAGTAGTTTTCGGTATGGGTATCCTTTGGAAACGTGCTACGAACAGAGCTGCACTTTGGACAACAATCGCAACACTACCAGTTGGTATCGCATTTAAGTTGTTGCTTCCAGATCTACCATTCATTATCCGTATGGGATATGTATGTATGGTATTGATCTCTATGGCAGTGATTCTGGTATTGACTGATAGTCATAAAACCAATGCACCTGAAGTGTCTCCAGAGAACAAAAAGAAACTTTTGTTTGCAGGTAAATCGTTTGGTGCTGCAGCTATCATCACGCTAGTGGCAGGGTTATTGTTTGGTACTGATTGGTTTGGAATGAGTTTGAGAAGCATCGGTTTCCACTCTATTTTCATGATGACATTTATGATGGTCTTCTTGTCGATCATCATGTTTACCAATGCTACTTCTAAGAAACAGGATGAAAAGGCATATACGTTTGAACCGGAGTTGTTCAAAACAGATAAAACCTTCTTCCTTGGTGCAATGGGAATCGTAGTAATTATCGTGGCTTTGTACGCGGTATTCTGGCAATAAGAAACTTCTTTATACTTACATAAAAAAGCCCGACTCTGTGTGGAGTCGGGCTTCTTTTTTGGCTTTCCTTTTATTGTTCTGGAGAAGTCATGTCATTAATAAGGACTGCTTTACCATATCCTAATTCTTCCATTCTGTCCAGTTGTGTTTTGGCATCTCCAACCACCAACCAAATCATTTTATCCTGATTAAGGTATTGTTTCGATAAGCTTTGAATCTCTTCAACTGTCATTCCTTCTACAGTAGCAATTCTGTCCTGAAGATAGTTCGCTTTCCATCCGTACTTGCTCATGTCCTGAAGCATGCTAAGTTTGGCACGTGATGTTTCAAAAGCTCTCGCATTGCTTTTGATCATGGAACTTTTAGTGGTTTCCAGATCAGATTCATTGAACTCCTTGCCGTAGTTTTCAAGAATTTGCTTAATCAGTAGGGTGGATTCAAGCGTTACATTGGTTCGAACACCACTACTTATCATAAATGGACCCGGTTCTGTGCTTCCTTGAAATCTGGAACGAACTCCATAAGTGTATCCTTTGCCTTCACGCAGTTCTTGAGTCAACTGAGAAGCGAACCCACCGCCACCTAAGCGATAATTAAGTATTGTAGCAGGGTAGAAGTTTGGATCCGTTTCAGCCAAAGCCAGGTAGCCAATATTGAGTACAGATTGTTTCGCATTCGGTACATCGTAGAAATATACTTGTGAACTTTCAATTGGTTTTGGTTGGCCGAGTTCAGGAATGGTTACTTCTGTTGATTTCCAATTGTTTTTAAGTTCTTCTAAGCTCTCAACTACGGTTGACTGCTTAACATCACCGACAATGTGTAAAGTGGCTACAGATGGACTGATATTGCTTTGGTAGAATGATTTTAGATCTTCCAGGTTAATGAGTTCAATAGAGGCGAGGGTTCCTAATGAATTCATCGCTCTGATATCTTCAGTTCCATAAATCAATACATTAAAGGCATTTTGAGCAATGGCATTCGGGTTAGCCTCTTGTTGTTTGATTTG
>CAXEKM010000804.1:0-5896 GCA_963996645.1 uncultured Marinoscillum sp. | reverse complement strand
TAAGCTCGTTGCTAGTAGGATTGTTGCAATGGATAGTAATGAAGTGATTTTCATGGTCTTAAGGGAGTTGCTAACAACTTATGATATGTTTTCACATAATCATAGTTTGCCAGGTTTACAGGTTAGTTAATAAATCTGATTTTATGGCTATTGCAGGTGATTTTGATTTCACACCTGATCTAAAGGTATGATTTTAATCCTTTTCGAACAAAAGAAACCGCTTTATGTGTTCTATGTGTTGAATTATAGGTCAATAGTTTTCTATGATGAATTTTAAACTATCGGAGTTCATTAAACTCTGATAATTTTCTTGGTTTGACCGAATGTCACTAATGAAGAAATCGGATACTTTGATTCTGTAAACTCTCACACGCGATGAAGTTCCAACCCAGTCATAGAGATGCTGTTTTATGGAGTTATGCTTATCCCAAACGTAAACCTTTCCCCAGGATTTTTCGATGATTCCATACTCATTGAATCCTGAAAATTGGCCAGTATCGTTTGAATAGTTGCTTATAAAAATGATATCTCCATCTTCAACCGTTTGATGGAAATAGACCAAATCTCCATACCTGTCTTCATCTTCCATTAATAACAGTCCGAAGAGTATTAATCCACAGGTCGCAAAGATTAAAATAGTTGTGACCCCAAAAACAATTTTTACCCATCGATGTGTCATGCCAATTGGACTAAATAAAGTGAAAGTAATACATGAACATAGTTAACCTGAAAAATAATTTGCTTGTAATTTTTATCTCTTACAATACTCCTTCTGTCTTGATGGAATAATAAATTCCAAAGCTCTTGACTTGGGGATTACATTTCCACAGGAGTGGAAGATATAGAGGAATCAATTTCAAAAACGAAGCTTTCAGCATTACTGACCGGACCTGCTTCATCAAATCCATAGGTGATTGGGGTTGACATTCTTTTCAGAGAAAGGATGTTACTCCAAACCGTATGTTGTTTTCTAACAAACAAGGAATCTTTTTTTAGCGATGCTGTAGAGTCTGAAAAAATCATCTCACTAAAGGAAATCTCAGTTGTGTCAAGAACGTGATAGTAGAATTTGAATTGAGGATTTTCAAAGTCTTCAATATGTCCCTTTCTGCCGATAACTGTAGTGAATAACAGTGCGTCATTTTTGTCGAGTGATGTAAAAGTCTCATAGTTAATGTCACAACCTCCATGGCTTGGAAAATAGAGCTTGTAATCCCGAAGAGTAGAATCCAAATATCCGTATTTAAGCCAATCACAGGTCCAGTAGTAAATCGGAGGGAGAGAGTCATATTTGGGTGTTAATTTTAGTTGGATGCCGAATTCAGTTAAGTATTCTCCATCTTTTTCTGTTTCGGAAAAGCCGGTTTGTTCTAACTCCAAGATATAGTTGGGGTGATCTGGACGTTCGGGTAAGTCTGAAAGTCTTTCTATGCAGGAAACAAGAAATAACAGTAAGAGAAGTGAAAGTATTCTGCAACTGTACATAATGAAAGAATATATTATACCTGAAGATATTAAAACTATTTACAATGTTTCAAGCATCTCTTGCACCAATGAATCATCCAATCGGTAAATCCTGATTTTCGTGGTATCCCAGTACTTTGTTTTGAGGAACTTCTTGAGTGACTCAAAAGTCATGGGTGCAAAATGTCCATTCTTGGAATAGAAGTTGCTCTGGTTGTGATAGACCAGGTGAATGGTCCAGTCAAGCTTGTTGACAAAACCTAACAATACATCATCCGGAAATGGTTGCTTCAGGTTCTTTTTAGGAGTGGTCTCAATCGAGTCAATTGCCACAAAATAGTGATTCAGGATTTTCTCAGCAGATGCTCGATCCATACTGGTCAGCTCATTGAAAAGCTCCTGGTTATAGATAGGATGATTCTCAAAATATTGTTCAAGAGCATAGACATAGCAATTAGATGCTCCCATGCGGATGCTTTTAAAGTAAAGGTCAATGTCTTCTTCGGTTCTCCACATAGAACTATCCTTAAACGCCTTGCGGTATTTGGCAAACATCACCGTATCAGTTTGAAGGGTTTCATGTTGGACTGCAATTGTCAAAGTGTCCTGAAGCCAAAGCACATGAAGTCTCTCCTGATTGAGTCGGCTTTCGATAGTGTCCAGAACCGATGAGTTGAGTGTGATGGAGGAAGAAGTACTCTGACAATATGCCTGTGTGCAAAAGAGAAGTGATAGAAAGAATAGGAAGAAGTATTTAGAGTTAATCATGAGTTAGGAGTTTTATTAACTATTAATTTAGTTGATAGAGTGATCGGAAACAACTGATTAATTAAAATATAGGTTTAAAACCAGTCTGGTTTTAGTGGATGAAGGATTGATTCATTTAAAATTTCTCATATTTTACCATTCTCCATTCAATGAAATAGTCTTAACAATAAAAAAATGTCAACAACTTCAAACTAATTGATATTTAATTAGTTACTTTTGTGTGTACATACATCTATCTATAATCATTTAGAAAAATATTATGAAAACTAACCTATTGAACAATCTAGGAGTAGCTGTAATCGTGACCATATTCATGACTGCTTGTGGTGGCGGAGCTAAAGAACAAAGTACAACTGAAGAGCCAACTGAATCTACAGAGGTTGCTGCAGCAGAATATGCCGTAGATCCTGCAGCTTCTACAGTAGCCTGGAAAGGTGAAGTAGCTGGTGTTTACGGTCACAATGGTGTGATTGACATCAAAGAAGGAACAATCACAGGTGCTGATGGTAAAATCACTGGTGGTACGATCGTTATCGACATGACTACTATCCAGCCATTGGATTCAGCTTCTTACTCTGAGGAGCATCCTGCATCTGACCTTGTTGGTCACTTAAGCACTGGTGATTTCTTCTTGGTAGAAGAGTTCCCAACTGCTAGCTTCACGATCAAGTCTCACGAAGGAAACAAATTAGTAGGTGACTTGACAGTAAGAGGTATCACTAGCGAAGAAACTGTTGACTTGAGCAGTGTTTCTTTTGATGGTGGATTCTCTGGTTCTGGTGTATTGGTATTTGACCGTCAGAAGTATGACGTAAAGTGGGAGCACTACGTAGAGGACTATGTATTGTCAGATGACATTGAAATCAAATTGGATATCGTAGCTGCTAAGTAATACGGTATTATAAGATAGTTATTTAGGAATGTAAAAGACCTGGGGAGTTCGCTTCGCAGGTTTTTTTATGCGCTGACGCGTGTAGCCAGGTTTAAGGTTTAAAGTTTTAAGTGGTGCTCAGAAAATAAACCTGACAGTTATTTAACAGCACCATGAGAATAATCAATTGGATTCCCTTTTGGGTTGGGGCAATTCCAATTGATTCTAGTCTACTCTTCTTTTCATCATGTAATAACGGCAGAGTGATGAATGGTATGTTCTTAAGTCTAGTGTCTAGGTACTTATGTCCGCAAGATGAGATTCCCCGATCTCCACTGCGTTTCGTTGGGGAATGACGTTCTATTTTAATTCAAAAGTTTACCTCAACTCACTAGGATTTACCTTTCGATATTTTTGAAACATCTTGTTCATATGACTTCCGTCTGTGAAGCCAACTTTTTCCGCAATTTGGCTCATGGGAAGGCTGCTTTGTTTGATGAGACGTTCGGCCGTTTTGAGACGAGTTTCTGTAATCAGGTTTTGTAGGCGCATGCCGGTGTGTTTTCGAAGATAGATACTCACATAGTTCTGTGAAATGCTAAACTCCTCGGCCAATTGTTTTTGAGTGAGTTTGTCTCGAGCACCGATATTTTGACGGATGTAAGTGAGCAGTTCACTTACCTTTTGACGTTCATCCAACTTCACTTTACTAATGGTGGCAATTTTACCCACCAGATTCCTCAGCATTATGATGAAAATGGAGCTAAACAGATCCAATAATAGAGGTCTGGATAGGGTAGAGGTCACATTGAATTCCTTCACCATGATTTCAGCTAGAGCTAAAATCGATTGTTGGTCACTTTCGTCCTTAATGATGCTTTCAGGAATGGTGTTGGGCATTGTGATGACCTGATGAATTCGTTTTTGCCACAGCTTACTTTTCCACTCCTCACGCTCTTCAAAGAGTTGCTCTGTGAATTTGATGTAAATAAAGCAGGTTGGTTGCTCGATAACAAAATCATGATGATCCTCTGGCGTCAATAAAAAGATGTCACCCTGCTGATATTCAAACTGTACATCATTCAGTCGGTGCAGTCCAGAGCCTTTTTTAACAACGATTAACTCAAAGAAATTATGGTTGTGAACAGGGTAGTTCCATTCCTCTAAATCCAGTTGAAACACGTTTAAGGCGTACTTGCTAAAATATCGCTGCATAGGTCAGTTGGAAATGTACAAATATACGATCATTTTTTACATCAACATTCGTATGTAGATACACGTTCTTACATTGACGACAAAGCGAAAGGATTATGAAAAAGATAAAAATAGGAGAATCAGACTTAGAGATAGCACCTATTAACCTTGGAGGTAATGTGTTTGGGTGGACATTGGATCAAAAAGAGTCTTTCGAAATATTAGATGCTTTTGTTGATGGAGGTTTCAATTTTCTAGACACTGCTGATATGTACTCGTACTGGGTAGATGGCGGAGAAGGTGGTCAGTCTGAGACGATCATTGGAGATTGGATGAAGTCTCGAGGCAATCGTCAGGACATTGTATTAGCAACAAAAGTTGGTGGTGAAACAGGTACACACCCTGTGGATATCAGTAAAAAGCATATTTTGGAGTCCGTAGATAAGTCTCTGGCAAGATTGAAAACAGATTACATCGATCTGTACTACACACACTTTGACGATGAGAAAACGCCGATAGAAGAGACTCTTGAGGCTTATGATGAAATCGTGAAAGCAGGTAAGGTTAGATATATAGCGGCTTCCAATATTTCCCCTGAGCGATTGGTGGAATCATTTGAAGTGGCAGAACACAAAGGGTTTCCCAAGTATCAGGCATTGCAACCGCACTACAATTTGCTGGAGCGTAAAAACTACGAAGAGCATTATGCCGAGTTGGCAGATCGCTATGGAATGACGGTATTCCCATACTGGTCATTGGCGGCTGGTTTCCTGACTGGAAAGTATCGCTCGGAAGATGATTTGAATAAGAGTGTGCGAGGCGGAAGCGTAAAACAATATTTGAATGACAAGGGCTTGGGGGTTTTGAAGGCGCTCGATAAGGTTGCTGAGGCGCATCAATCCACCCAGGCAACAGTAGCCTTGGCTTGGTTATTGTCAAGACCAAATGTGGGAGCACCAATTGCTTCTGCTACTAAGAAAAGCCACTTGGAAACAATCTTCGCTGCTCCTAAACTGGAGTTGACAGTAGAGGATATCGAGTTGCTTAACGAAGCAAGCGCTGTAGAAGTGCCTGCTTAATGGATAAAGGATTTTTTAAAGATCATATAGTTTAGTTTGGTTAGATTAGGACGCTACACGCAGACGGTGTGTAGCGTTTCTTTTTTACCACGACACATCTAACTACAACCATCCTGATTCGGGAGTTCATATGGTTGATTCGGGAGTACCGGATACTTTCTTAAGATGCAGAGGGTTAAACCTTTTTATTGTGTGATTTGGAAATAAAAAAGCCAGGAAGCCTATGGCCTCCCGACTTTTACCTAACCAAACCTAATGTTTGTACAAAACACCTTGCTAATTCATGCTTAAAAGTGATGTTTTAAGTTTCAATGTTGAGTCAAGTTTTGATGATCGTGGAACTGTATCGCTAATGATTTGATAGATTGCTTGAGCCCAGAGATCATCATCGTTCAAACTTTTGGTATAATGAAATTCTTCTCCTCCACTATTCAGAAATAAGTCATGATACTCTTCACCAATCTCCAAAGTGGTTTCAAGACAGTCAGCAACAAATGAAGGTGACACCACTAATAGATTT
>CAXEKM010000803.1:0-4043 GCA_963996645.1 uncultured Marinoscillum sp. | reverse complement strand
GAATACTTGCAGCTGATGAAGAGTGTAATTCATAAATTATGTTTATGTATTTCATAATAAATATAAATAAAAATATATGAATTATCTGTTTCAGCTTTGTGCTCAGAAATCATTTTGAAACACTAACGCAATTAAAAATGAATCAACTTTCTGAACTTGAACATGATCTGCTGACATTGGAAGAAACCAATGAAGTCACATTTATCGAAGAAGTGATGACTGCCGAAGAAGCTAGCGTATTGTTGAAAACGATGCTAAAGGATTTATCTGGGTATTATAACAAACAGTATCTCAGTACATGGATCAAAGATCAATCTTTATCAAAAGAAGTAACGAATCACAGAATACAAAAACTTTCAGAACTAAGAGAACAGCTTAGAAACTATCTGGAGGAAAGTGTGAATTCAGGGGAGAAAGTTCAGTTAAAAGCATCTTTCACTTTATCCAAATCTAATTAAAGCGATGGTCTTAACTGAAAACAGTATTCTGGGATTTATCGCTTTCATCTCAATCGGATTGTTTGCTGGACTTGCCATAATGTCAAGATTTCAGCCGGGAAACAGATCTGGATCGCTTACTTCATATGCACCAATAGCTGCATTAATCAATATTGTTCTCGTTCTTGGAGCTGGTGCACTCGTCTTAAGTTCTCATGAAGCACAAATCAATCTTTGGAATATTCAAAAAATGGGAATCTCCCTAAGATTTGATGAATTGAGTCTTCTGATGTGGTTGATGATTGCATTATTGTCCTATGTCATTATCCGGTTTAGTATCAACTATTTGGATGGAGACTCCAGACGAGGGATTTTTATTGGTAGACTGGCGAGTGCTATTGGTGCGGTTCAACTTTTGGTGCTGGCAGGAAACATCGCATTGATTTGGGTGGCATGGGTCTTGACTAGTGTTGCCCTGCATCGATTACTGTTGTTTTACTCTAATAGACCAGTTGCTGTTGTTGCTGCACGAAAAAAGTTTGTGGTTGCTCGGATGAGTGATCTCTTTCTCGGTTGAGTTTCTACTTAATCTATCAGGAATTTGGCTCAGGTGAGCTCCATGATATTTTTAAATCGGTTTCCCAATATACGATTGGTGGTCTTTCCAATACCTTGGAAGTTGCACTTTTATTTCTGGCTTTGGCTGCCATTTTCAAGTCAGCTTTAATTCCAACACATGGATGGCTACTCGAAGTTATGGAGACTCCAACGCCTGTCTCAGCATTACTGCATGCAGGTTTACTAAATGCAGGCCCATATCTGGTTTTGAGACTTTCAGAAGTATTTACTTTGTCTACTTACCCTTCGTATTTACTTATTGTAGTTGGTGGACTTACGTCCATCTATGGATCGGTGGTGTACATGACTCAAACATCCATTAAGACGGCATTGAGTTATTCCAGCATTGCTCATATGGGATTTAGCTTAATGACCTGTGGACTAGGTGCATTTCCTGCTGCGATGTTACACCTGGTTGGACATTCCTTTTATAAAGCGCATTGCTTTCTTTCTTCAGGTACGGTTATCGATCAAATACGAGCTAGTTATGTATCAGTAGATAAGCGATTAAAAGGTCCAGGAAGAAGTCTGTTGGGAATTCTATTGGCTCTGGCAGGTTTTTGGCTGGCGCTTGAAGTCTTTGATGTTCAATGGTCTGATAGAAGCCCTTTGTTTTTCTTGAGTTTCGTGATTGCCATAGGTCTGGCCAGGCTATCAGTTACTGGATTTAATATAGCTAAAAGTAACTTCCTCTTTCTTAGAATCTTATTGACTTCACTCTTGATTCTGGGCTCTTTTCTGTTTTTTGAGGAAACTACTTCATTCATCTTAGGAAATAGTGTGCCGGGTGTTACTACTCTTTCTTTCACTGAAATAATGATCACGAGCTCACTGATGATACTCTTTCTGGTCAGCACGTTATTTCAGGTTGTTTCACCTTCTCTAAAATCTATGAGATGGTTCTATCGCTGGGGTATACACTTGAAAAATGGTCTGTATATCAATGCGTTCTTTGATCGGATGGTGAGAGCGTGGACCGTCCAAATGACTGATCATTCGGTTTATGATCATGAATTAAAACATGATTTACTCGAACATTTAGAAAATCAATCTCAAAAAGCTCAGCAACCAGCATGAATACCAAATACGACATATTAAATCAGGCCGCAATAACGGAAGAGTTGTTTGAAGCCGTAGAATCCAGTTGTAAGAAAATTGCTCCGGCATGGCCGTTGGAAAACATGGTAGCGGTCAATCCATACTTGGGTTTTACTGGTAAATCATTTGAAGCTACGTCGATAGAGCTGGATCATACTGATGGCATTCAAATGACTATGCCAGTCGGTTATTATCTTGAGAAAATTATTTCGAAAGAAATTCAAACAGAGGATTTGACTGAGGCTCTTTCCAAAAGAGAAGATTCCAGACATGTTGATGAGTTCATTCAAGAATTGAATGAAAATAAGAGGACTGACGATAATTCCAACCGAATGAAGGCTCTCGTAGATTTGGCTGGTGAGTATTTATCTCGAGATTGGATTCGACTGATGCAGAACAGAATTTCATCATGGGCGGCTTCATATTTTGATAAAGGTCAGTCTGGTTGGAATACTGCTGATAGAAATAAGAGTATCTATCAAGCCTGGAAGTTGGAAGCGACTGTTGATCGTACACCAGAAATTTCTGGATTGAAAGGTTTTCGCTCGTCGATTTCCAGATTGCCGGATAATTACCAGCATGCCCTTGTCTACTGCCTGGATGACCTTGGGGTCTCAGATAAGAAGGTCATGGATTTATATTTCCAGCGATTGTTTAGGCTGCTCAGTGGATGGTCTTCCTTTATCTCTTATGAAGACTGGAGGCTTATATTGCAACAACGAGATCCCGAAAATTTGCCGCAGTTCCTATCTGTTTTGGTCGCCTTTGATTGGGCTGTAGCTCAATCCGTGGATTATTCTTCACTTAAGGAACAATGGTTAGAGAAGGTTGAGATTACTCATAACAGTATAGTTGAAAGAGAGGTTAGTCAATCACATATGGATCGATTGATTCTTCAGGACGTATTGGACTTATCTGTTCAGCGAAGATGGGTGAATACTCTATCGGTAGAGAGAACGCAAAGTGCTGACGCTGGGAAGACACAAGCCATATTTTGTATAGACGTTCGGTCGGAAGTGCTCCGAAGAAATCTAGAAGCGATTGATTCTTCAATTGAAACCTTAGGGTTTGCTGGATTTTTTGGATTTCCAGTGAATTGTCAGCCCTTAGGAAAATGCAAATCGGAAGAACAGGCGCCGGTTTTGTTAAACCCACGATACACAGTTTTTGAGGAGGTTGCTCAGTCTGATTTGACTCCATTAGCACTTAGAGGACGCTTGCTTCAGTGTCAATTTTCGTCAGTATGGAAGTCTTTCAAATCTGGTGCAATTACCTGCTTTAGTTTTGTTAGTCCTCTAGGAGTCAGTTTCTTGCCTAAGTTGTTTGCAGACACATTTGGATGGTCAAAGCCTGGTCCTGATCCAAAATATGCAGGTTTGGGTAAGTTCAAAGAAGAGTTGGAAGTTGTTTTTGATGAATCAGACGGGTTTGGAAATTCTGGAATTCCTCTTAAAGTACAGATTGAGATGGCGAAAGGCGCTCTTAAGTCCATGTCTTTAACTGAGAGTTTTGGTGATCAGGTTCTTTTAATCGGCCATGGATCCACTTCTGTCAATAACCCTCATGCTACTGGGTTAGACTGTGGTGCCTGTGGAGGACATTCTGGAGAGGTCAATACTAAACTTGCCGCATCAGTTCTAAATAAGGAAGAAGTAAGAGACGCTCTTGATGCGGAGGGAATTCATATTCCAAAATCAACACGCTTTATTGCAGGACTCCATGATACGACCACCGATAAGGTTCAGTTTTTCCTACAGACTGAGTCTTTAGATGTTAAAAGGAAATTCGAGGCAATAGAACGGTCTTTCGAATTGGCAGGAGAACTGTCTAGAAAAGAACGAGCACCAAGGTTGAAAGGAACAGAGGATGCATTGTTCAAACGTTCCAACG
>CAXEKM010000802.1:0-6026 GCA_963996645.1 uncultured Marinoscillum sp. | reverse complement strand
GTGCCCAGATCACTGACGATTCCACAGAATTAGTCTATAATGCTAACACTACTCGAATTATTCTAGAGGCTGATATCAAGAATAATGTGGAGAAGGAACGCCACCCGGATACGACGCTTTATAATCTGGAAAAGTATTCTCATCTCGATAGAAATGGTAAAATGTACCAAAATCTTGGGAATAATGGAACTGCCATGTATCCATTGTTTTATCCTGTGACAGGTGTCATTGGAAGAACCAGTGGATTGTCAGCTTATGATAGCTACATGATTACTCCAGACAAGATTCAGTATTTTGATACCAAGTCGCCTTATATGGATCTGTTTGTCACATTTGCTGGGAACGGACGATCAGTAGTTGACTTTAAGTTCAGTAGAAACGTCAATGCCAACTGGAACTTTGGATTTGATATCTACAGAATCACTTCAGACAAGCAAATAGGGAAGAGTGGTCAGCAGGATCGAAATGTGATAGGTACGGTACTCGATGTTTATACCTATTACCAACATCCCGAAAAGCCTTATTCAGCGATGTTGAGCTTGACCAATATGGGCTTTGATATTGAAGAAACTGGCGGTATTTATGTGGCAAATATCGAAACAGCCACAGAGGATCAATTTTTCCAATATGATGATGCCACCAAGCAGTTGAGCGATGCAGTGACGAATGATAAGCGTACCAATATCCATTTGTATCATCAGTATGCGTGGCAAAAGCAGTTACAGTTCTATCATCAGGCGGATTTCATCAGCCAGAAAGATATTTATAAAGACTTTGGAACACAGTCTACGGCGACTTCTACTACATACAATAATTATGGAGACTTTTATAACCAGTTTCTGATAGCTCCAGATAGTACCTATGAGCGCAGCAACTGGACAGAAATTAAAAATGAAGTAGGTATCAAAGGGGATCTTGCCAATCTATTCTACAGAATTTACTTGAAGCGACGAGACATTGATTTTACTTATTTATATCTCGATCCAACAAGTCATTTTGGTGAGATGTATCTTGGTGGATACACACGCTTTGATTGGCGAGATAAGTTCAATGTAGAAGGTCAGGCAGAGTTCTTACAAAGTGGTGAGTATTTGCTCAATGCCAACTTGAACTCGGATCTTATTTTTGGATCTTATAAGTCGGTACGATCTAAGCCATCGTTCATTTCTGAAACTTATTATGGCAACCATCATGAATGGTACAATAGCTTTAACTCCTCTTTTAGCAATGAAATAAAGGGTGGGGTTCAGTTGAATCTTGGTTTCTTGAAAATCAGACCTCAAGGACGCATTCTTACCGTAGATCAGTTTACTTATTTTGATCAGAATCAGGAGGCTAGACAGAGTTCAGATATCGCCGTGTTGACGTCTATTGGAGGTGATTTTAACCTTAGACTAACCACCAATAAAGAATTCAATGAGGCTTTTATGTTTGAAAACCAGGTCTATTATACGACACTTGGTGGAGATGGAGCGGCATATATGAGAGTGCCTGAGATTTTCTACAACGGTAAGCTTTACTGGAAAGGGTTGTGGTTTAAAAATACCATGGGCGTACAGGTTGGTTTCGATATCCACGCGAAAACAAAGTACTATGGCATGGCGTATGCGCCAGAGATTCAGCAATTCTATTTGCAGGATGATTTCCCAATTGATGAATTCTACACCTTGGACTTCTTTATCAACATGCAGGTCAATAATTTGTCTGCATTTGTGAAGGTGACCAATATCAATCAGCAAGCCAATAGTGGATACTTTATTTCACCATACTATCCAGGCATTCGTCAGACCATCGATTTTGGTGCGCGTTGGTTATTTTATGATTAATAATGGAGCAGAATAAAACGACTTTAGGTTTAAATCTTCCTACGGATCCACGTTGGATCAATATCGCAGAAATGAACATTGAGGACATCCTGGTGGATCATGCTTACTGCGAGCAAAAAGCAGCTTCTTCCTGTATATCGTTGATTGTTTCTTATCCAGAGCGAAAGGAATTGGTAGACATGCTGACGCCTGTTGTGGCTGAGGAATGGGCGCATTTCGAGCGTGTGATTGAGCAACTCAATAAACGTGGATATGCATTGGGCAAGCAACGCAAAGACGAGTATGTCAGTGCACTAAATGGAATCCTTAAAAAGGGTGGAAGTAGAGATCAGCAATTGACAGAAAAGCTTTTGATGAATGCTTTGATAGAGGCAAGGAGCTGCGAACGTTTTAAAATCCTTTGGAAGAACATTCAGGACGAAGAATTATCCTTGTTCTATTATGAACTGATGATCTCAGAAGCAGGTCATTACCACAATTTCCTGGACTTAGCCAAGTCTTATTCGGGAGAGGAGTATGTAATCAATCGCTGGAAAGAGTTCCTTGAAGCAGAAGCGGAGATTATCAAAAATCTCGAAGTTCGAGGAGATAGGATGCATTGATAGGTTTAAAGTTCTGAGTTTTATGTTTTTTAAATACTCAGAACATCAAACTTAGAACCACGAACGTTTATGTTTTCTGCTTTTTCTTTTTAGCTGCTGGGAAGAGTATGTTGTTGAGAATCAGTCGGTAACCAGGGGAATTTGGATGTAAATTCAAGTCAGTGGGCTGTTCATTGACAAAGTGCTGATAGTCTTCTGGATCGTGACCTCCGTAGAATGTCCAAAAACCTTTTCCAAGAACTCCATGAATGTACCGAGCTTCTCCAACAGACCTGGTTTCTCCCATAATCAAGACGTCTGATTTAATGAGTGACTTTCTAAAGGCTGTTGTTTGTCCCATAAATCCTTTTACTGTTGTCACGTGATTCTGAGTCAACATTGTTGGGATAGGGTCCCACTTAGCTGAGAACTGAAACAGCGAAAAGAAATCATTCTCCTGACGTAATCCTCGCTCTCTTGATTGCATGTCTATATTAGAGTATTCATATTCGTAAGGATTGCGCTCCAGTGTGAAGTTTTCGAACGCAAAAGTTTCACTGAAATCTAATTTACTTTGAGCATTAGGGTCTGCAGGGTCTCCATCGTACATTGATTCTACAATGTCCAATCCTTCTGCAGACAGTGCAATGTCGTAGGTGTCAGTTGCTGAGCACATGGCGAATAGGAATCCACCACTAGCAACATAGGCTTTGATTTTTTTGGTAACCGCTAGTTTGAGGTGCGAAACTTTTGAGAATCCATGTTTTTTGGCTGATTCTTCATATTCTCGTTGTTGCTGTTGATACCAGGGAAAGTGCTGGTAGGTGCGGTAAAACTTCCCATACTGACCTGTAAAATCTTCATGATGCAAGTGTAGCCAATCGTATTTTGGTAACTCATTGTACATGATCTCATCATCAAAGATGACGTCATAAGGGATTTCGGCATAAGTGAGCACCAGCGTTACTGCGTCATCCCACGGTTGCTTACTTTTTGGAGAATACACAGCAATTTTTGGATATTTTTCTAGCTTCATCACATCCATGTTGGATGCAGGGCTGGAAATTTCACTGAGAATGCTATTTGCCTGAGCGTCAGAGATTACCTCATAAGAAATATTGCGTATGATGCACTCGTTTTCAATTTTTTGAAGGTATTTGACCATGAAACTGCCGCCTCTATAGTTCAATAGCCAGTCCGCAGGCACCTCTTGGGTCAACATCCAGTAAGTAATTCCGTATGCTTTAAGATGATTGGTTTGAGTTTCATCCATAGGAATCAATAGATAAGCTGAATGAGCCTTAACCGAAATGAATGTTATTGTCAGTATGAAAAACAGTTTTCGCATCATTAATCCCGAAATTTTATTATTCCAACGCATAAGCCAATCGCATAGTTCTCATTAACTTCACCTAACCACAAAGCCAACCTAATGAATATTAGAGAAAACATCAAAGAAGGGGTCAATTCCATCAAAGCTAACAAACTTAGAACATTTCTAACGGCTGCGATCATTGCAATTGGTATTACCTCTTTGGTAGGAATCTTAACCGCTATTGAAGGTATTCAAACATCTATCAATGATAGTTTCGCAAATCTAGGCGCAAATACTTTTGATGTAAATAGTATCAACAACTTCAGAGGAAGCAGAGATGGAAAGGATACTAAATCCTATCCACCAGTTACTTACGATGAACTGGTGACTTTCAAAGAGAAATTTGATGGAGGAACTGTATCCATCAATGCCTGGGTGACCGGAATCGCTGAAGCCAAGCGTGGATCTAAGAAAACGAACCCGAATACTAGAGTACAGGGTGGAGACTATGATTACCTGGTTGTAGATGGCTATGATGTCACCGAAGGACGTTCTTTTTCTAGGTCAGAGGTTGATAATGGCGCTATGGTGGTAATCATCGGACGTGAAATCAAAGATGCTCTGTTCGATAAAGGTGAAGATCCAATCAATAAGAATATTAAGTTCATGGGCTCTAAGTTCTTGGTTGTAGGAGTTTTGGAACCTCAAGGTGGTGCCAGTGGCAATGGAAGTGTAGACCGAATGTGTTTGGTGCCAATGGTGACAGGTAGAAAGCTTGCTGCAGGAAGACAATTGGATTATCAGGCTACTGTAGCAGTGAATGACCCGAATAATATGGATGCAGCTGTTGGAACAGCTACAGGATTGATGAGAGCTATTCGCAGAGACCCGGTGAAACAAGAGAATTCCTTTGAAGTGAGAGTGAACCAATCTCTTGCAGAACGACTAGGAGAGATCACTGGTTACTTGAGAATAGGAGGTTTCACCATCGGATTTATTACCCTTCTTGGTGCTTCCATAGGTTTGATGAATATCATGTTGGTTTCTGTTACGGAGAGAACCCGTGAAATTGGCGTGAGAAAAGCACTGGGTGCCACTCCATTAAAAATTAGGCAGCAATTCTTAATAGAAGCCATTGTGATCACTCAAATGGGAGGACTTGGTGGAATCATTTTAGGTATCGCCATTGGAAACGTCACGTCTATGGCTATTTCTGATGGAGGATTTATCGTACCGTGGGTCTGGATTATGTTTGGGGTAACTGTAGGGATGATAGTTGGATTAATTTCCGGATATTTGCCAGCATATAAGGCGTCTAAATTGGATCCAATAGAATCCTTGAGATTTGAATAACATATGATAGCAGAGAAATTAACAAAGACTATTCGCGATGTGCCTGACTTCCCAAAGCCAGGCATTTTGTTTAAAGATATTACACCGGTATTGGCTGATCCAGAATTGAGTCTGGAGGTAAGTAAGGAGTTTTACGAATACTGGAAAGATAAAGGTGTTGAGGCCGTAGTAGGCATCGAATCCAGAGGGTTTATATATGGTTTACAGCTCGCTCAGCAGCTTGGTGTGCCATTTATCCCGGTTCGTAAAGCTGGTAAACTGCCGTTCAAGACTATTAAACACTCCTATGATCTGGAATATGGCTCTGCTGAGATAGAAATCCATATTGATGCTATCGGTGAAGGTCAGAAAGTGCTCATTCATGATGACTTACTTGCTACTGGAGGCACAGCCAAAGCTGCCTGTGAGCTGATCGAGAAAATAGGAGGAGAGGTACTTGGGTATTCTTTCCTTGTTGAATTAGCGTTTTTAGACGGTGCCAAAAAACTAGATGGCAAAGACGTTCATTCGCTGGTGACGTTTTAATCAGTTATACCACAGAGAATTGGAGGTGACAGACTCCTAGTGTTCTCTGTTTCTCTGTGGTTAACAATCACTCAATGATCATAATCTCCTTCGCTCTATCCAATGCATCAAAACGGATGCTTAGTCTTCTAATCGTCTGAATATCGCAGGTATCTCCAGGAGTAAGGTTGTAGTAGAAGAATTTCTCCGTTCTGCGGTATAACTCTTGCTCACTTGGCATACCCAATAGCTGTTTGATCTGCGTTTGACCTTCACCCAATAATTGATCTTTATTGTCAATCAATACCTTCGCTAATTCAATTTTGCTTTGATCACAGTAGGTGATAGGAACCATCCACACGTCCTGATCAAATCCAGGGATATTTGGCGTTGAATAACAGCTCGATAATAGGATTGCTAAAAATGGTATAGCCAGCTTTTTCATTT
>CAXEKM010000801.1:0-2751 GCA_963996645.1 uncultured Marinoscillum sp. | reverse complement strand
TCAATATTGGACTTGCTATTGCTTTGTCATTAACCATCCTTGCATTCAATTGGAAGGCGGAATACAAACTCATTGATCTTGAACCGAAAGATGAAATCTTTGAGGATACTTACATTATTCCAGCTACAAAGATTTCCGAACCTGAACCACCAAAACCTAAAGTGGAGAAGAAGGAAGTAAAGAAGAGTCTCCAGCCACCGATTATTGTAGAAAGTAATGTAGTAGAGGATATACTAAATGAACCTGTAATCGATATCGAAAGTGATTTGGATGATCTGATTGAAGAAGCTGATGGCCCTGCAATAGAAGACGTAGAAACTACTTTCGAAATTGTAGAGACAATGCCGGAGTTTCCGGGTGGAATTGAGGGTTTTTATAAATTCATCGGCGAACATATGGATTATCCTTCAGCCGCACGTAGAATGGGCGTAGAAGGGAGAGTCTATGTGCAATTTGTTATTAATAAGGATGGAGAAATCACTGAAGTAGAAGCTGTAAAAGGCATAGGGGCAGGTTGTGATGAGGAAGCTGAGCGTGTATTAAAAGAGTCTCCAAAATGGAACCCTGGTAAGCAAAGAGGAAGAGCTGTGAAAGTAAGAATGATTGTGCCAATAAATTTCTCACTCAAATAACGGACTGAGGGATAAGCCGATGGTCAATTGAGGGGTCTCAGTTGACCTTGGTTTATTTATTGAAGATAGAAATCATCTTATTATAGTGAACATCATTGAAGTCATTAATGACCAAATCCGCTTTGCTATAATCTTGATTTTTAGAGTGTTCGCTATCAAATCCCACACAAAAGATTCCGGCTCCTTTTGCTGCTTCTATACCATTGGTAGCATCTTCAATCACAATGCATTCCTCAGTTGAGAAACCTGTAGCTTCAGCCGCTTTGATGAAGATTTCAGGGTGAGGTTTGGAGGCCTTTAATTCAGCACCACTCAGTTTAGCTTTGAAGTATTGATTCAAATCAAATCGTTTAAAGATGCGGTCAATACTCGCCATGGTAGCGGAAGATCCCAATACAAGCGTTAAGCCATTTTCATGGTAATTTTCAATGAGTTGACGAACACCTTTGATCAAATCAAAGTCCTTGTCATTTTCAAAAATCACGTCATAGTGCTTACGCTTGATGGAGGCGAGTTCTATTGGCTCTTGAGCTAATCCAAAGTGTTCTTTTAATTGCTTGCAGACATTGATGGTGGATTTACCGGTAAGCGAATCATAAAGTTCCGCAGAAACATCAATTCCTACTTCTTCAAACATCTGATGATAAGCACGATAGTGAAGTGGTTCACTGTCAATAATTACTCCATCCATGTCGAAAATAGCAGCCTGTAGCATGATGTTTTTGTTTGCGAAGATAGAACAGGAAGGATTATCTCATTTAGAAAATAAGAATAATCGACTATCTATACCATTTGGCTAACTTGCATTTTCAAATCTGAGATCAAGTGTTAGACCATCAATTCAGCCTGCAACACATCAAAATAGAGGAGCTTCTTGAGCTTGTTCGGGATGAAATCCCATCTTTTGACTATCAGCATAAAAAACACTTAATCTCACTGCTCAATGATGAAGGAGATGAAATGGGCTACATCAGATTGCCTCTTCATTTTCAGCTAGATGAACAATTAAATTTGGTCTACGAAGATGCGAATGCACTTTACCTCTCAATAGAGTCTGGAAACGCAGCTATATGTATGATGGAGGGAAAAGAAAATGTCTATCATACTACGTTTTCGGCTTATATGACCCGTAAAAAGCAAGGCTTTAGTCAAATTAAATACCTTAATAAAAAAGGAAAATCCAGAGCAGGTTCTAGAATTAGACTTTCAGAAACAGTAGCCTTCTTTGAAAACATCAATACTACCTTGAACGAACTCTGTGAAGAGTTTTTGATTGATCGTATCGCTCTTGATTGCAGCAAGACTTTATTGCCGTATTTGTTTCAATCGAAAGTAGAATTTCCTGTTGTGAAGGATGATCCTAAACTCTATAAAATTCCGATGCACATAGCACAGTCTAATTATACGAATTTGATAGCGGCGATTCAAAAACTACAAAAGCCTCATTTGTTGTATGATAAGTCTTTTGAATCTGAGCTTGAAAGTTTATTGGAATAAGCTTCAAAGGTTTTCAATGTGTTATTATGACGCTTTTATCTAAAAACACTTCTTTTCAATCATAAGAATCAATAATTTAGGGTATTACCTAAAAATGATATGAAGAAGTTATCTCTACTCCAATTGGTTGCAGTCAGTTTATACCTGACAAGTTGCAGCCCTAAATACAGTGAATCTAAGCAGACAGAAGGCTACACGATTGTTAAGAATCAAGATGGCGCCACACTTGGTTATGGTCCTGCTGGTAAAATACTTGTTGATAAGGGCTATGCCTTTAAAGATCTGAATAGGAATGGGAGTTTAGACAACTATGAAGATTGGAGACTATCTGTTGATGAAAGAGCCACCGATTTAGCAAGTAAACTGAGTTTGGAGCAAATAGCTGGTTTGATGCTTTACAGTAGTCATCAATTTGTACCAGGTGATCAAAGAGGTTTTAGAGGAGAGCAGCAGTATGGAGGCAAGCCATACAGCGAAAGTGGCGCGAATCCTTATGACTTATCAGATGATCAAATGAAGTTCTTAAAGGATGATAATTTACGGCATGTCCTTATCGTTGGGGTTCAATCACCAGTCATTGCCGCAAAATGGAATAACAAAGTTCAGGCGTATGTAGAAGGTT
>CAXEKM010000800.1:0-5132 GCA_963996645.1 uncultured Marinoscillum sp. | reverse complement strand
TCAATTCCATAAAATGATTCGTTTAAGTGCAAATCGATGAGTTTAAATATTAGACTATCAGTACTTTCATTTTCGTCTTCAATTTCTAATTTTTCTCCTCTATTAAAAGTTCTACCTTGTTCGCTATTTTCAGATATTTCTCTGATGGGTTTTCCATTTCGATAAACATTTAGTTCAAATGCCATTGCCGTTGCGGAATAAGCATAACTCATTGAATCCTTAGAAGGTATGTCAAAAATATTGTAAACTTCTTTATGTGGGAAGAAGATTAATGTGGCTTTGTCCGTAAAATGTAATCTAAATTCATCATCCGGTGTCCAATTTGATGAAGCTGTTTCAAAACTAACTTCCTCTATTATTTCAATCCCGTACTTGAGTTCATTTTCAAGCTGTCTGATGTCCCTATTGAAGTTGTCGCTAATAACTATTCCAGCAATATTATATCCCATTTTTTTATTTTAAATCTAACATTTTGGATGTGCGCAGTGACCTGAAGGGCATTGCATATAGGTATTGTTGTAAGACTATCATTTTATTAGTAAAGCGTTAAGAATCCTAGATATTTTCAGATTGACTTCATTCTGACTATTTAGTTTATTCATTATCGCTACTATAACTACTTCAAATAGAAAATATCTTTGTTCTCTAATTGCTTGCCATTGTTCTTTAGACCATTTGTCTTCATAAATTTTATATAGACCATGAGCTAAGATTACTTTTGTACTATTCACATTATTATCTCTAATAATTGAGTTTTGCGATTTTATTTTAGCTCTAACCCTTCTTTCCTCAATCGTATTATTTGGAGAATAATCCTTTAGCATTTTATTGAAACTCGATTCAATCATCTCCTTATCGGTATACCAAAACCCTTCAATAAAAGACCATAATGCTAGCAATGAAATCAAATCACTATCGATTGATGTCATTCTGTACAACTCTTCAAGTGTATACTCATAGTGAATATCTAATACATCCAATAATTGAAAGTACTTTATAACTTTATTAAAGGATTCGGGATTAATCGTTCTTAGACTTATAGAAGAGCTAGATTTTTTGACTTGCCAATTTGGATATTCCAGATGAAAATCGGGAATGTAAACTAAAGGAGTTGAAACTTCTGCGGGTTGGAAATAAGCTAACTTTAAACTAAGACCAAGAATTTTTGCAAATCTATGCTGATCGTAAGGAATAGCTTCTTTAGTAGTTATAAAGGCGCAATTAAATATAAAAGGATTCTGTGATCTTATGCTAAAGTCACTTATTTTCTGTAGAACACTCCAAGTTAATGGATATGGTGATTGTTGAAGTGAATTATAATCTTGAATATTTAAGGTATATGATTGTCCATTATATTTTAAAGACTTACTGAATGAGTTTTCTAGATTGATATTGTTTATTAAAAAGGTGAAATGTCGTGGCGCAAATTGAGTGCTCATTGGTCAAATCTATTAAAACGGATGGGCTCTTTAACTAATTTGCATGGTGTTGCTTAAATACACATTAATATTAATTGGACTATGTTATGGTTTGCAACACCCGAGCAAAGTGCATCTAGCTGCTATCTACTATATAGCTTTTATTGGATGTGTTTGATTAATGTGTTGATTAGTTGGTGCTTATACGTTTGTAACCGATTATAGTCGTTTTCAAACGTTAATCAGTGACATCCTTCTAATCTCTTTGAAAATACCACTTTTCCACTCATCTTCCTATTAAAACCACTGTACGACATGAAAATACCCTAAATAGGGTAAGACGGATCGGGGAGGGAGTTGGACTTTTTTAAGTTGTTGACCAACTCACCCCAAATTTCGTTCGGTTGTAATTTTTATGATGATCTAAGCCCCTCTCTTCTAAGAGGCGGACGGCAAGTCAGGGGTTGGGGAGAGTTCTTATAGGAATTTTAAAAGGAAAGTATTTGACTGATTCCGTGAATCCTTTCAGGGAATGACATTAGAATGGGAATGACGGATTTGTTAAAACCCACTCGGTACACTCACTTCCAGCTCTTCGTGGGTAATTGGGTGCTCGAACTTGAGGTAGGCAGCATGTAGGTAAAGGCGCTCGCCTCGGGTGCCGTACAGGTCATCACCGACAATCGGCGTATGGAGGCCTGAAGCATGTGCGGCATGTACTCTTAGCTGATGCGTGCGGCCAGTGATCGGATAGAAGTTGACGAGTGTCTTGCCGTCTATTTCTTTTACTTTTTCCCATTTAGTGCGGCCTGGTTTGCCGTACTCATAGCACACTAGCTGTCTTGGTCGGTTGTCCAGATCTACGCGAAGTGGTAAGTTGATTTCACCTGAGTCAGCTTCCAATGTCCCATCAAGCAACGCCTCGTAGCGTTTGGTAATGGTTCGCTTTAGGAACTGTGACTGTAGCATCTTGTGAACGCTTTTAGTCTTGGCTACCAGCAGCAGTCCAGAAGTGGACATGTCCAGACGATGCACTAGCAAAGGTCCCGTAGCACTTGGATAGCGAGCTTCCATGCGCGTGTACACCGAGTCGTAAACTTCTTTGCCTGGCACGCTCAGGAACTCAGCAGGCTTGTTCACCACCACCAGGTATTCGTCTTCATACACTACAGGGATGGTAGCCACGTCTTTAGGGCTTTTCATCATCGGGTTGTCCTCGACATTTAGCCCTTGTAGCATGTGTCCGAGTATTGGTTCGCACTTGCTACGGCATGCCGGATAGAAGTGCTTGTGGGTCCGTACTTCAGATCGAGGTGATTCTCCCCACCAAAACTCACCCATGGCAATAGGTGTGAGGTTATTTTTAAAAGCAAATTGTAGCAATCGTGGAGCCGAGCAATCACCGGAACCGGCAGGAGGTTTTACTTCTTCTCGTTCTTCGAAGATGGATAGCAAACTTCGTGTCTTGCCATTAGCATTGAGAAAGGTATAATCACCAAAAATTCGACGCTGAAGATTGACAGATCGTGACGCTCGTTCTTCTTTGAGTTGCTCCAATTTCAAAGTGAATACTTCCAAATTGGCTTCTGCTTCCTTCAGTTTGTAGTCCCAGTAAGTCTTGCAGTCTTTGAGGTTGAACTGTTCTTTGATGCTTTCCTGAGAGAGTTGATCGTTGAGTGCTGCTTGTTCCTCAGGAGAGTTGTGAGGCTCTGCGTCTTTGCGAATCTGTTTGCGTTTGGCCTTGGCTGTTTTGATCTCGCTTTTCAGGCGCTGCACATCGTCTTGTGCTTGTTGCTTTTGCTGTGCAAGGAAAGCTTTGGCTTCTTCAAAGTCAGCAGAGTTTTCCAAAACTTCAATTTCGTTGGTTAGCGCACTGAGTACTTTTTCACCTTCTTTGAAATAGCCTGCATCATCCAGGATGTCAAAAACCGGTGGAACGAATCCATTGTGGTGTGTTTCGTTGGCTAACTGCCCTGAGAATGCAGCAAGGAAACCCAACTCACCTTCCTGGTCTTTTACGACCAATACCCCAAACATCTTCCCGATGGCGATTCCTTTTTGTTCAGGGTTCAGGCCAAAGTTGTGATTGAACGTGCGAGTGGAAAGATCTTCCTGCAGTTGCTCCGCAGCCAACAGTACGAGCGGATGCGGCTCATAGTAAAAGGGAAACGTGAATTGCTCAGGCAACTCGATTCCTTCTACAGAGGTATTAAACTTTCGGATGTATTGGTTCATTTCCATTTCGCACCGCAAAGTTCTGCTTTATGGTGGAGAGATGGAAAGGAAGAGCGTTTAAAGTTTTAAGTGACTAGATCTTAGGTTTAAAGTTTTAGTTCTAGTTGTTATATGGGATTTTCGAAGTTAATTGCGCTTTTTCTTCTTCTTTTTCTTCTCTTTAGGCTGTACGCGTTCGGCATGTAGCCAACTAATATCACCGTCTTTTCCTTTGATGGTGGTGGTTATATAATTATTCGTCCGTATGGTGATTGATTTGAAATACTGCTCATAGTACATCAGAAAGAACAAAGCACCAATTGAATTATAGTTAAGCTTGTCGAAGCCTATTGTAATTTCTTTAACAGGAGCTTGTTGATATCCTCGGTATTCATCATAATACTCTAAAGAGTCAATAATCTTAGTAGCGTCCGAATTCAAAGTGTAATGTTGTTCTGCTCCGTAAATCATATATCCGTTGGGTTGAAATGCAGGAACGAAATGTACTGATATGGTAGAGTCTGTATGGAATATGAAATGATTGTATCTCAGGCGGTCATCCATCCCAAGAAATTCTCTTTTACGAGATAAGGATAAATTGTATGCTTTAGAATAACTCGAGGCTAGCGTAGTGTCGAAGGGTGCGAACGAACGATTCACTGCATAGGTAATTGAATCAACGAGATAGTGAGCTGTAAGTGTATAGTTAGAATCATAAGCTCCATATAAGGCATGATAAACTCCTATCGAATCTAGATAGCAAAACCATTGCCCTCCGTAGGTACTTAACTCTTCTTCAGAAAGAGTTTGCACACTATCTGAACTAACCCAGGCAACATGGTCATAGGCGAGCATTTTTGCTGCGATATCACTATTTTGATAATGAAGTTTCATGAATGTTTCCTGACTTGCAGGAATACTATTATCCTGAGCAGATGAAAAAATGGACAAGCAAATAATCAGTATGGCTAAATAGTATTTCATATGACTGTTGTATTGATTTGATCGCAGCAAAATGCCACTTTATGCTGGAGAGATGGAAAGGATCTTAGGTTTTATGTTTTAAAATTTCCACTCTGGAGTGGCGCACGGCTAGAGGTGCACGACCAGAGAGGATCAGAGGGTATTTGAATGGTATAGTATATCTTTTTTATTGTTCCTCAAACTCTTCAATATAGATTTCAATAGTTCGGAGCACATTGTTAATGTCTTTCATGACTTCTTCATCTGTAAAGCGTAAGACAGTCAGTCCGATTTCTTCCAACTCACTTTGTTTCATTTCATCTTTAGCAATGACCTCTTCAAACTGATGGGTGTACCCATCCAACTCGATGACAAGTTTCAATTCATGGCAAAAGAAGTCGGCGATGAAATTGAGTAAGGGCTTTTGTCTATGAAAATCGTATCCCATCATTTGCTTGCCTTTAAGGTATTGCCAAAGCCGTATTTCGGACTTCGTGCTATTATTCCTAAGCTGTCTTGCGAGTTCTTTCAGTTTCG
>CAXEKM010000799.1:0-5828 GCA_963996645.1 uncultured Marinoscillum sp. | reverse complement strand
TATCTGTATTGAAATCCACCCAGGAAAACTCTCCACCTCCATTAGATCCTACATAATAATCATGTCCCCATAGCGGCAAGAAAAGGGGCTTCTCCTCGGTAATGGAAAATATTTCTGTCCAATCATCGGCATCTCTAAAGTAGCGAGGACCGAATGTCATCAGCAGTGGACGATCATTGATATTGATGTATTGATCTCTGGTGAAATAATCGGTTTCAAGAAACTCTAAATCCTGCTGTGCAGCCTCTATCTCCGTGATATTCTTTCTGGTGGCTACAGCTTCTACTGTATATTCTTCGTAGACAATACCGAAGCCCAATCCAATGGTATCAAGCTTCGAAACCAAAGCATCACTATTGGCGAAGTTGACATGGTAATCCAATGCCTTATGTGTGCCATACCAATCGATAAGCACACCATCAATACCAGCATATTTCATTAATAAAAGATGATACTCTATCACATCTGGGTCAGCAGAATCATAAGGTCCGATCAATGGATAATAGTGAGCAGCAATATCTCTTTTACCTTCACCATCTACATTGTCCGGGTTGCTGTTAGACATGCGCCAATGACTCCCCCAAAGGCCAGAAAAATCCTTCGATTGGAACCACGGCATGTAGTGCATGTAGAGTTTTGTAGCATTGGTTTTCTCCACCAAAACTGGCCCATACTTCACTTCATCGGGCGTGACTTCCTGATCTTTACAACCTGTCAGCCAGACTGAAAAGAGCATAGTTATCCCAGTGATCAAACTGATCATTTTTTTATTTTTTTGATACAAAAGCATTATTCTATCTTATCCGCAATCGATTTATTCGTAACCTGTACTTGGTGTCATATTTGGGTTATTGTCTATTTCCTGTAGTGGCACCGGGTAGTAGTAATCTTTGTCATCATAGATGATTTCACCCTGAGTTACCCGAAAGTCATTGTACTTCATCACCTCTTCCTGTACAATTCCCCATCTCACGATATCATACCAGCGATGTCCTTCCGCAAAAAGCTCTCTAAAACGTTCTTCTCTAATCGAATCTCTCAGCTGCACTCCCGACACCACATAATCCACACTTCCTTCTGGAGTGTTGGGATTGAAACCGTAAGCTCTACGACGAACCTTATTCATAAATTCCGCTGCCAAAGCATCATTTCCTGTGTTGTTTAGTACTTCGGCATACATTAGATACACATCCGAAAGCCGCATATTCACGAAGTTGATGCCGCTATTTCTATTGGTTGAATAAACTGAATAATCTTCTGGAACGTACTTTCTAAAACTATGACCAGTATAATTGAACTCACTCTCACCTACAGGTACCATGGTACCATCTACATTGGCTGCTGAATCTTCTGGTGCATACGTGCTAATTTTCAATCTCGGGTCATTGCCAAATCGGAAAATATTCACTCCATGTGGCGTACAGTTGCTCCATCCTCTTCCCGGAGGTGCCAGGGTCAGAGCTATTCCAGATCCCAAACCATTTTCCCAGATATTCTGCTGCATGTCTATGGTATAACTCAGTTCAAAAATGGTCTCATCACTGAACTCTTGCTTGCCTTGAAACATTTCGTCAACCCCTTGAAAATCAAGTAATGAAAAATTCCCTGAGTTAATTACTTCTTCGAAGTAGGTCTTGGATTGATCATAATCCTCCATGTAGAGATACACTTTACCAAGGTAGCCTTTTGCTGCCCAGCTCGTGGCACGAGCAATATTGTCATCATTCCAACTTGGCGGTAAAAGTGATTCAGCCATCTTCAAATCCTTGACAATTTGATTGTAAACCCGACCAACTGAAGCTCGCTCTTTCATCATATCATCACGAGTAGTCGCTACTTTCAAATGAAGCGGAACAGATAGTTTGGTGCTATCCTCTGCAAAACCCGCCTCACCCCAAAGTCTCACCATGTGGAAATAAGCGAAACCTCTTAAGAAATGTGCTTGGCCCAAAATCAAGTCCAATTCCTCCTTCTCCGTATCATTCGGAGCATATTTTTCAGTGAAAATGGGAGCGTTCTCTATTAGGTCATTGGCCCGAGCCACTACTCGATACCAACCTCTCCAGGCGAGATACAAATTACCATCTCCAGAAGTCACTTCGTTTCGACATTGGGCATTCCAATAGTCTGATGTGTGAGGCAAAGCAAGCAAAGTCTGCACATAAAATGCCTGACCAAACAGGTCAATACTCTTGGTAGCGGAGTAAACAGAATTGAGTGAATACTCGAAATTATCTACGTTGGTATAAAAGTTCTCAGCAACAATTTCATTTGGATTGGTCAGATCCAAAAACTCATCCTCACATGCCATGACCAAAGTCAAACCAATGAATGCTAGTGCTATGTGTTTTATTCTTTTCATGATCGTTTTCATCCTTTGTGTTTAAAACTGCACTTCCAGTCCTCCTCCGAAAGTTCTGGTGTGAGGATACAATCCATAATCAATTCCTCTGCCTACATTAGATCCTGCGATTTCCGGATCCATGCCAGAGTATTTCGATAGTGTCAGCAAATTATTCGCGTTGACATACAATCGAATTTTACCAACCTTTAGCTTGCTCAGAATATTTTCAGGCATGTTAAATCCAATCTGGGCATTTCTCAATTTCAAGTAAGAACCATCTTCAACGAAGTAAGTAGATGGTCTACTAAAGTTCCCATTTGGGTCACTAGCTATGTTTCTAGGATGCTGAGTGTGATTCTCAGGAGTCCACGCTTCAAAAATGTCTGTAGAGGTATTGGAGTCTCCGAAGAAGTTACGGGAATACGCCTTATTGGCATTGAACACGTCTACTCCCTGGAGTCCCTGAAACTGGAGCAATAAATCAAAAGTCTGATGGTAGGACATGTTGATGTTGAAACCATACATCACTTTTGGCCAAGGATTCCCAATGAATGTTCGGTCATGCTCCCAGGTGACTTGTCCATCAGGAACACCTTCAGGACCACTAATATCTTTGTACATAAAATCTCCTGCTCCCGTACCACCTTCCTGATAAGTACCATCTGGCGCCCAGCTATTGATCGCATACACATCTGTTTCAGAGTTGAGCATCTGCTGTACCACAAATCCATAGAAACTTGATACCGGCATGCCTGCTTCTGTTCGAGTCATACCTCCTATTTGCCCTCCGCCAGCTCCAGCTGTGATGTACTCATCCCCAAACAATTGCAGCACCTCGTTTTTCATGAACGAAGCATTGGTATTCAACGTCAATCCAACCTTCCCATAGTTATCCCGATACGTTATCTCCAGGTCAAGCCCGGTATTACGCATGGTTCCAACATTTAGCTCTGGATTAACCGGATTGAAGTTGTGCACAGCCAAACCGACTGACGAAGGAACTGGAACTGGGTATAAGAGATCTTTGGTGTCCTTGATATAATAGTCTGCAGTGACTGAAAGTCGATCCTCCAAAAGACCTACATCTAACCCAATGTTATGCATATTCACCTCTTCCCATTTTACATCTCCGTTTGGGAACTTACTGATGAAATAACCCGGCACTTTGTTCGTACCATTGAGATCGAATGCGTAGGTACTAAATTGAGAGGAGTAGGTCTTGGACCAGATATATCCAGGGATTTTATCTGATCCAAGCTTACCTGTACTCACTCTCACTTTTAGGTTGGAAATGAAGGCAATCGAATTGAAGAAACTCTCATTAGACACTCTCCACCCAAGAGAGTAACTAGGAAAGATTCCCCAGACATTGTTGGGACCAAACTGCGGTGACGAAGCATCGCGACGGACGTTTGCTTCCAACAAATAGCGGTCGTCAAAATTGTAGTTGATTCTACCAAATTGTGACAAAATTCTTGATTGACGTAAAGTGTATCGATCTGAGATGGTGGCATTAGGCCCCATCACATTGAAACTCCAGGCTACATCAAGTGGTGAACCGGAAGCCATTACAGGAAACCCATTCCCCTCATACTTCTGAGCTTCATAACCACCCATTACTTTAATGTTATGCTTACCGAATGTTTGATCATAAGTAGCCACCACATTGCCAATGATCGTCTCATCATTACCGTCTGCATAAGTCAAGCGACCAATTGGGTCTGCAAAGGCTCCATAGTTGAAGGCTTCTTTGAATGACTTACCGAGGAATGATAGATAGTTATACCCTACCTGACCTCTAATGGTCAGTACATCCAGCGGCTTGATCGCTAAATAAACACTTCCATCCAGTCGATTATAAACTCGTTTTTCATGCTGCTGATATTGAGAAGCGACAGGATTTGGCCCCTGAAAATAAGCAGGAGCCATACCCCATCCGCCGTAAGGATTAGTCTCATCAAAAATTGGCATGATCGGAATGGAGCGATAAGGAATGGCTCCATTATAGTCTTCATTGAAATTATCGATTGGATTTTCAGATACGCGTGACAATAAAACACGTTCTCCAATAGTAATCCACTTAGCCAGATCCAGATCCGAATTAAATCGCATGCTAAATCGTTCAAAGTTGTTGTCGATTAAGATTCCTTCCTCGTCATCATACCCGAAGGACAGGTAATAATTAGAGGACTCAGTTCCTTTAGCAACAGAGAAGTCATGGTAATGTGAAAAACCTGATCCATCATAAAAAGCATCTATCCAATCCGTATCATGCTCCCAGTTATCCCAGGAAGGCTCAGGATTTTGTCCCGCGTTGATTCTGGACTGCTTTTTATAATTGACAAAATCTTCACTCCCTAATAATGTTGGCAATCTGATAGGATTCACTTTCGCGAAAGAACTTTTGTAACTTATTTGCGTTTTGCCTTCTTTCCCCCTTTTAGTGGTCACGAGAATTACTCCATGAGCAGCAGCAGCGCCATAAATAGCAGAACTTGCAGCATCCTTGAGTATCTCGATTGACTCCACATCGTCCAAATTGAAATGATTTCCAGGAGCCATTCGAACGCCATCAATGATCCAAAGTGGATCCGTATTGTTAATGGAACCTACTCCTCTGATATGAATAGTAGGGCTAGCACCAGGAGCACCCCCACCTTTAGAGACAAAAACACCCGAGGACATACCTTGCAGCGCCTGATCTAGACGTATCACCGGACGGTTTTCCAGATTCTCCACTTTCACAGAGGAAACTGATCCTGTCAGATTAGATCGCTTTTGCTGTCCATATCCTACCACAACAACTTCCTCCAAAGCTGAAATATCGGTTTCCAAAGTCACGTTGACTTGAGTCTGATCTGTAACCAAAACTTCTTTGGATTTATATCCAACAAAGGACACTATCAGAATGGCTGGAAGTGTTTCCTCTTCAATGTCTAATTTGAAAGTCCCGTCTACATTGGTGATGGTTCCATCCCCAGCGTCTTTCACAATAATTGTAGCTCCAGGCAGGCCTTCTCCATTATCATCTGTCACTTTTCCGGTAATTGTTCTGGGTTCGGTTGAAATGTTACCGTTTTTGATGGATTGTATTCCATTTTGGTTCAGCTGATCAAATTGCTTTGCTTTTTGATCTTCTTTCTGCTTTGTAGGCACTTCAGTCTTCCTAAGGATGATGTAGGTTGATTCGTTGAGCTTTTCGAATGTGAGTTTGTGTGGCTCTAATAGCTTCTCTAAAAATTGATTTAGCTGTGCTTTTTCTTTTGGCAACTCAAGCTGTTCGTCAATGTCCAGATCTTTGAGTAAATCATCATCGTAGTTGAAAAATACCCCGAATGATTTCTCAATCTCAAAAAGTATCTGCTTGAAAGTATCTGCCGACGTATCGCTGAGCACTACTTCATGAGGGTTTGCTAAAGCTTTTTTGCTCAAACCAAAGGCACTCACACTCAATATGAGTAGGGAGAGAAAAAGTGATATGGTT
>CAXEKM010000798.1:0-2118 GCA_963996645.1 uncultured Marinoscillum sp. | reverse complement strand
TTGTCCACCTGGAGTGATTGAAGTCCGTTCCTTAGCTTGATCAACTCGCTGTTCGACCCAGCTATCTGGGACAAGGTTATAAGACTCATCAGCCTCTTGTTGATTATTTGAAGCACAGGAAACTAAAAGGATGGATATTATTGTCAAGAAGGAATATTTCATATCGCGAATTAACAACACGCCCGCTCCAATTCGTATGCTACCGATTACAAATATTGTTTTAGGTCGTGGATAAGACCATTACTATATTCGAGGGAAACTTATAATAACCTAAATCAAAAACATGCGTCTTTTCGGACTTTTGGCCCTTGTCATTACCTCCATTTCTGTTTCTTTCTCACAAGAAATCACTTATACATTAGACTTATCCAATATACATCATCACGAACTTGGAGTTACTATACAATTCACTGATGTGGATACTGAAAAATTGGAAGTTCGTATGCCGAATTTCTCTCCAGGAAGATATGCTCTACACAACTTCGCTAAGAATATCTATGAGGAGTCCGCGACCGACGCATCTGGCAATCCATTAAAACTAATACGATTGACACCTTATGCATGGGAAGCACCTGTTGTGGATGGGAAAGTTACCTTCCAATACACGATTTATGGGAATCATGCTGATGGTACCTATATGGGTGTTGATGCCAGAAAGCTGCATATGAACATGCCTGCAACTTTTGCCAGAGGCATTGGATTAGAAGATCGAAAAGTAAATCTAGTTATACCTAATCTACCGGCGGATTGGTCAGTAGCATCTCAACTGGTGAAGGAAAACAAAACCACCTATTCAGCTCCTAACTATTACTACTTCTATGACAGTCCAACCATCGTTGGTAAAATCGATTGGAGAGAATGGAAAGTTGGTGATCAAACCATCCAGATCGCTATGATGCATGAAGGAACAACGGAAGAGTTGGACAACTATACCGAATGGGTTAAAAAAGTAGTAGAAGAGCAACGAACAATCTATGGTGAACTACCAACCTTTGATTACGGGAGATATACCTTCTTAATCGGCTATAACCCATGGGTAGATGGTGATGGTATGGAACATAGAAATTCCACCGTGTGTACCAGTACAGGTTCTTTAGCCAAAAATGCTTCCGGTTTAATTGGAACGATATCACATGAGTTTTTCCACTCCTGGAACATCGAGCGTATCAGACCTAAATCATTGGAACCATTTGATTTTGATCATGCCAATCTTTCAGAAGCATTGTGGTTTGGAGAAGGTTTTACATCTTATTTTGATGACCTATCATTGACAAGAGCAGGCATTTATGAGCCTGAACAATATGTAAAAAGCTTAATCGGAGGGTTAAATTATGTATTGAATAGTCCGTCGAGAGAATTTAGAAGCCCAGTAAAAGACAGTTACAACGCAACATTTGTGGATGCGGGAACTGCAAATGATGAAACGAATTATTTCAACAATTTTGTCAGCTACTATAGCTATGGATCTGTAATTGGCTTAGGTCTTGACTTAACTCTCAGAACCGAATTCAACAAAACTCTAGATGAATACATGCGCATGGTTTGGCAACAATATGGTAAGCCTGAAATCCCATACACCTTGACTGATCTACAAAAGGTATTGGCGCAATTAACCAATAAAGAGTTTGCCGCTAAGTTCTTCAACGAACAAATCTATGATAGCAAACTCCCTGATTTTGAAGCCTTATTCAATGAATTTGGAATCAAGGTTTCATTACAAAACCCGAATTCATCTTACTTTGGAAACCCTAAATTAGATGACAACCAGCGCGTGCAAAGTGTGGTTATTAGAGGCACCGCGCTATATGAAGCTGGGGTTGAAAAAGGAGATAAACTGTTAACTGTCAATGGTAAGTCTATCAATTCTACAGCAGATCTAAATAAGGTGATCAACTCGTTGGAAATAGGAAAGGCATACAACATTACTTTCGAGCAAATGGGAATGAACAGATCAGGTGAATTCACTACCAAACAAGATCCTCGAATAACACTGTCATACGTCTCTGATGATAAGCTGAATAAGAAGGTTGTGAAGCGTAGAAATGATTGGTTGGAAATAGACTAAAAAAGAAGACGCGACCTCCGAGTGGAAGCCGCGTCTATCTATCACCGCCTAAC
>CAXEKM010000797.1:0-4233 GCA_963996645.1 uncultured Marinoscillum sp. | reverse complement strand
GTTTCCTCCGAACATGATCCGTGTAAACCCTGAACCTTCCGAGATCAACTCTGGCTCACCACCCATTAAAAGAAGCACATCCTCAGCATAGATAAGCCCAAAAACACCTAATACTGCTCCAACAATTAAGGCAAGAAAGATGGATTGAAAAGCAGCATCACCTGCTCGCTTATAATTCTTTTCTCCTACCCGACGAGCCACAATAGCCGTAGTGGCCATGCTTAATCCGACCGCTACAGAATAAATAATCATTAGGACCGACTCTGTAAGTCCTACAGTGGCAACTGCATTAATACTAATTCGTGAAACGAATAGCACATCAAATACAGCAAATAATGATTCCATGATCATCTCTCCAATCATGGGTATGGATAGCAAGAAGATTGCTTTGTTAATACTTCCAGAAGTAAATTCCTTCTCTGATCCTTTGATGGCGATGATAAACAAATGCCAGAATCGCTTAAGAAAGCTGATAAAATTTGTCATGATAATTAAAAAGTAAATTGGTAATTAACCGAAATGGAGAATCTAGAAATGCAGTGTTTCCGCTAAAGGGTTAGCGGGTTCTCACAATTGTTATGTCGGCAATCAGCTTCATAGTGATACTAAAGTACTTACATTTTTTGAATTGCTCATGATGGGGAATCAATAAATCTTCAAAAAG
Organism: uncultured Marinoscillum sp.; assembly: GCA_963996645.1. Lineage (GTDB taxonomy): Bacteria > Bacteroidota > Bacteroidia > Cytophagales > Cyclobacteriaceae > Marinoscillum. The sequence continues at coordinate 3,569 of CAXEKM010000797.1, read as the reverse complement.
TGAAATTTTACACCTACAACATTTTGTAAAATCACCTTCTAATCAAGGGTAATAAATAGTATTATTTAAATATTAAATATACTTTATTTATGATAAAAGAAGTTTTTTTTGTACTTGATTCATCAACAAAGACATATAGATCAATCAGATTGTTAACTTTAAATTCATATTTTCATCCTTAATACTTAATTTGCTAAGAATCACAGCCTTATCACATGAATAAAGATTATAGTGTTTTGTTGGAAAACCTAATGGGCAGAAGGTACGATGAAGCACTTCGTGAATCTATTTTATCAGATGCATTTGAGGAATGTGAATACCCCGATGCATTGAAATACGCCTTGGAAGCAATGGAAGAAATAGACCCTTCTTATGCTTACAAAACTTTTCATATCACCAAGCGGATTCAGGACAAACTCGATAAGGTTTTTAGTGAAATCAATCTAAAAGTTGACTTCAGGTATCAGGGTCCAATTCAAACCGAAACCCATATTGTTCTGTACGGAGGTGTAGAATTGATGATTCTCAATAAACCCTACGATAAAAAGCCATGGGTTCGCATTAACCAGATCGCAAGCGAAGTAATGGGTGTCCTTACTGGCGATCATTCTTTTAGAGAAATTGATTACAGCAGCAAACTTCGAATAAAGCTGTCTACTACCAAGCCTAAATGTGAGTTAAAAATATTGCCCGCAGTTTGGCTGGACAATAATGATTATTTGGAAACAAAGCGTGAGATCGATCGAGGAATCTGCGAGTACAACATGCTCAAAAAGACTAGAAGAAGATATCTTCCCTTCTTGAATATCGCTCGAATCAACTCTAAAGACAATCGTTGTAACGGAGGATTGAAGCGAATGATCAGGCTACTGCTATCCCTACAGAGAGACGCTAGTGAAGATATTGATTTGAACTGGTATGAAATCAGTTCTATGCTATATGCTATTCCTGATAAGCAATTAAAATACAATAAGGAATATGCTTTAAGCCTGTTAGGTGTTGTTTCAGCACAGCTGAATAGAGTAGTTACTGACAAATCTTATCGTGAACGGCTTCTTTCACCATCTGAGAAGGAATTAGTCTTTGGGTCACGTCAATACCTAACAGATGAAGTAGTTAAGCTCAAAACAGAACTTGACCACTTGATTCAAGATTTGAATGAAGAACTTCGCCAAGATGGTGATAAAAGCATCTATAGCGAAGTTCGATATGAATAATTAGTCTTTAAGACCCGCTCTTTTTAACAAGGCATCTGGAGTAGGCTCCTGCCCTCTGAATTGCTTGTAAAGTTCCATAGGGTGCTTGGTTCCACCTTTACTCAAGACATTATCTTTAAAAGAAGTTGCTGTAGCTTTGTCAAATACACCATTCTTTTGGAATACAGAAAACGCATCTGCATCCAATACTTCTGCCCATTTGTAAGAGTAATATCCAGCGGCATAGCCTCCCCCGAAGATATGACCAAACTGTACACTCATATTCGTATTAGGCACTTCTGGAAATAAGTCTGTTGGACCAAAAGCAGCTTTTTCTACAGCCTTTACATCTTCAATGGTTCCTGCTTGCTCTACTGAAATATTATGCCAGTTCATATCCAATAAGCCAAAGCTGATTTGACGCACAGTTGCATAAGCTTCGTGATAGATCGCTGAGTTTTTCAATCGCTCCACATATTCGGCAGGAATTGGCTCGCCCGTCTCGTAATGCTTGGCAAAAAGGTCTAAACACTCTTTCTCATAGCACCAATTCTCCATGATCTGCGAAGGCAACTCTACAAAGTCCCAGTAAACATGTGTTCCAGAAAGACTAGCGTATTTAGTATCTGCTAACATTCCATGAAGCGCATGCCCAAACTCATGAAACAAAGTACTTACTTCATCAAATTTCAATAAAGATGGAGCGTCTTAACTACTCGGAGTAAAGTTGCAAACAATACTTACAAGAGGAATTACCTTTTCACCTTCTTTGGTGACACGCTGATCTCTATATGATGTCATCCATGCTCCTCCACGCTTGCCTTCCCTCGGGAAGAAATCCGCAAAGAACAAGGAGGTAACATTGCCTGAAGCATCCAACACTTCGTAAGCTTCGACATCTTCATGATAAACTGGAATTTCATTATTCCTTCTAAAAGAAATATCAAACAACTTTTCTGCCGTTTGGAATACTCCAGAGATAACGTTTTCCAGCTTAAAATATGGCTTGGTTAGTTCGTCATCCACATCGTATTTCTTTTTTCTAAGCTTTTCAGAATAATAAGCCCAGTCCCAACGCTGCAATTCATGCTCAGCACCCAATTCTTTCATGAAGGCCTTCAATTCTTCTACTTCCTCTTTGGCTTTTGGAAGTGCACGCTCCAATAGGTCATTTAAAAATTCCTCAACCTTAGAAGGTTTTTCAGCCATTCGCTCTTCCAACACGTATTCAGCATAGGTGTTGAAACCAAGCAGATTCGCCTTTTCAGCTCGCAACTGTGCGAGCTTTTTGATGATGGCTTGGTTGTCTCGCTCATCACCTTTCAAGGCCTTGCTCATGTAAGCTTTATAAAGCTTTTCTCTTAGCTCTCGCTTATCAGCATATTCTAATATTGGCATATAAGAGGGTGCGTGCAATGTAAATGCCCATTTGCCTTCCTCCCCTTTTTCCTTCGCAGTTTTGGCGGCTCTGCTGATTACATCTTTTGGAAGTCCTTTAAGGTCCTCCTCTTTGTCAACGTACATCACAAAACCATTAGTCTCTGCCAATAAGTTCTCGCCGAATTCTAGTGACAACTTAGAAAGCTCGATTGAAACTTCCTTGTAGCGTTCTTTCTTATCTCCTTTTAGATCAGCCCCACTTCTTACAAAACCTTTATACGTTTTGTCAAGTAGCATCTCTTGCTCTCCGGTAAGACCAAAGCTGTCTTTATTTTCATATACCGACTTGATACGTGACCAAAGCTTTTCGTTGGTCTTGATTTCATTATCAAACTCTGACAGCATGGGAGAAGCATCTCTCGCTACAGCCTGTAGTTCATCACTTGTCTCAGCACTATTCAAGTTGAACAATACGGAAGTCACTTTTTCCATTAACTCACCGGAGTCCTCCATTGCTTCAATGGTATTGGCAAAAGTAGGAGCCTCATCTTGCGATACGATAGCCTCAATATCTGCTCTGGCTTCCTCTATTGCTTTTTCTAGAGCGGGCATGTAATGTTCCGTTTTGATCTGCGCAAATGGTGGCACACCAAACGGGGTATTATATGTTTCTAAAAATGGATTATTCATAAATAATGTGTCAATTTTGAGTTCTCAAAGTTAAACGTAATAACACTTACCTTTGCCGCGAAATCAAGATAAGTATGACTAAGCAACTCCTTTTTATTTCCCTTTGTTTCATCTCATTTTTTGGACATACTCAGGACTCCTTATTTGTAGATCTCTCATCTCCTTATGGCTCCATCAGGACGCATTTGTTCTATTTACAAGATGAGCATTATGACGAAATCAAAGCTGCACAACCATTCATTCAAGCAGGTGTCTCTGAAGAATTAGCCATAAAAACAGCCATTCAACTGAAGCAAGCATGGG
>CAXEKM010000796.1:0-5164 GCA_963996645.1 uncultured Marinoscillum sp. | reverse complement strand
TTCCATATTTATGAAATGATGAATAGGCCTGTTTAAGGTGGTTCTCTAGTGAATCGGCTGTTCTATAGCGGACATTTGGATGTTTAAAAATGAACATTTAAAAACGGTCAGTTTCATAAGATTTTATAGGCTTAAAGGTGATTTTTACCCGTTAAGTAGCGTCTTTCAAATCTCTTTGAACTTAAAATTAAATTATAAAACTTAAAAATAAGTTGATAAACTTAGAATTAAGTTATACTATTGTATAGCTGATTAATGTAAACTCAACAAAGCAATGGTTACACTCACTAAGGCAGAAGAGAAGATCATGATGATCCTCTGGGATATTGAAAAAGGTTTTATCAAGGATATACAAGATCAATTTCCCGACCCTAAACCTCCGTACAATTCTATTTCGACCATTGTGCGGGTGTTGGTGCAGAAGGAGATCGTAGGTTATACGGCCTACGGAAAATCTCATCAATACCACCCTTTGATTGAAAAGGAGGAGTATAGTAGCGGGCAGCTTTCGCGGTTGGTAAAGGATTATTATGACAACTCGCTGAAGCAAGTGGTGAGTTTCTTCTCAGAGAGTAAGAAGCTAGATAAAAAAGAGCTGGAGGAGGCCATTAGGATGTTGGAGGAACTAAAATCTCAAAAAGATGAGTGAGGTCATTCTGTATCTGTTGGAGGCAAGTGTGGCACTGGTGGTGTTGTATAGCTTGTATCAGTTGGTGCTCAAGAAGCTTACTTTTTTTAGTTTCAATCGCTTCTTTTTGATAGCCATTTTAGTGTTTTCGTTGGTGATCCCGCTTTTGAGTGTTGACTTGTGGCCGACAGCTAACCCAGTGGTGGATCAACCAGTTGTACAGCTAAGAGATATGCGATTGGCATATTACCAGGCATTTGAAGATTGGGATTTTGAAAGAGGTGGAACGGCTGAGTTGATTGGCTCCAGCCCGTCACTAGCAAGTACTTCCGTTGATCTTAACAAGATATCCTTAAGCACTATTTTGATTATTTACCTGGTAGGAGTAATCGTACTGGTAAGTCGAACTCTTTGGACTTTTGTCTGGATACGTAAGCTTAAAACTGAGCATCCTTCTGAGGAGATAGATGGAGTTTCAGTAATAAAAGTTTCTTATCCGATAGCTCCTTTTTCTTTTATGAATGATGTTTTTCTTCACTCAGAATCGCTGAAAGACGAGTCGTTTCAGCAGATTCTAGCGCATGAAAAAACACACATTAATCAGCGTCATTCAATCGATTTAATTTTTGTTCAACTGATAGCCGCCATTCTCTGGTTCAATCCAGTGGTTTGGAGACTTATCAAATCTTTAAAAGCAACGCATGAATATATAGTAGATAAGCAAATGATTAACCAGGGTTATTCCTTAGTTGAGTATCAGACCTTGCTATTGAGACAATTGATCAGCAACAACTCATACGGGTTGGTACACAATTTCAATTTATCATTTATTAAAAAGCGAATAACCATGATGAAATTAAAAGAATCTGGAATGGCCGGAAAGGCCAAAGTTGTAGCTGTATTTGCAGCGGTGTTGGTGTTTAGTTTGGTAGTTGTGCAATGCAACTCAAAGTTGGAAGAATCAGAAGTGTCGCTGGAGAGTCCTTCCCTCATAGCTCCTCCACCACCGCCAATTGAATTGCCGCAGGTGACGAATAGTGGTCAGTATAGGTTTGATCCGGACTTGTCTAATTCAATGACATTTGCCATTGATGATGATGTTCTTAGAATCAATGGTCAGGTTAGTAGTCTGGAAGATGTGCAGTCAGCCATTAATGAGTCAGGAATAAACGAAAGAACAATTATGGTTCTTTATGTTAATAAAAATCAGAAAATGGGGTTGGTCAGAGACCTTCAGGATGTATTTAGAAAGAACAAACGCAATAAGATTCTATACAAAGGAATCGATGGAGGCGGGCAGGCATTGGATATGGCTATACTACTTTCACCTCATCCGGATACTCCTGAAGGAGCCAATTGGCCAAAAATTGACGATGAATTTGCCAAAAGGACAGGGACTGAGATTTTGAAGGTTAAAGTCAGTGACAACTTAGGCTTGGAGAATGCACAGCTGGTTACTGATATGGTAAGCAAACATCTGGACGCTGGTGATGCAAACTATGTGGTGTCTTACAAGACTGAGGATAGTGATAGCTACGGCGATTTCTTTTCTAACCTGTTCTATATCAATCAAGGGTTTAACCACATCTATGAATCGAGAGCACAGAAGCTTTATAGCAAAGGCTTTTTTGAAATAGACAGAAAGGAGCCGGGTGGAGAAGAACAGTATAATGCAGTTCGTGAAGGTATTCCAAGAGCCATTTCCATTGCGGAAAGAGATTAACCAGTAATGATTGACTAATAGACGTAAAGGCTCCATTTGGAGCCTTTACTTTATATTCTGGTTAAAGAAGAAATTCGAATTACTTCCATCTGTTCAGTTTCCATTGCTTCTGTTGCTCTGGAGTTAAGAATGTCCAGGTAACCAGTCGGCTCACTTTGTTTCCCTGTCCCATTTGGATGGACTGTACCTGCTCAGGATTGTATTTGCTCAATGCCTGGTATACGGATTTGACATTAGAGTCTTTAGAGATCAGGGTAGAGTACCACAAGCATGATTTTGGAAACTTGCTACTCTGTCGGACATAGTTCTGAATGAATTGTACTTCACCACCTTCGCACCAGAGTTCATTAGGCATCCCGGCAAAGTTTAGTTTTGGCTGCTTGATATTCTTGCCCGTCAGGTTTCTGACCTTTCTTGTAGAAGCTTCCATAGCCTCTTCTGCAGAGCCATGAAATGGTGGGTTGCAGATCACCACATCAAAGCGGTCTTTTGGCTGCAATACACCATATAGCGTGTCTGCAGGCTCTGGCTGGTGCCGCAACTCTACGTGTTCCTTAAGGTGTGGATTTCCATCAATGATTTTCTGAGCTGATTGAATGGATTTTGTATCAATGTCAGAGGCCACAAAGGTCCAGTCATATTCCGATACTCCAATAATCGGATAGATAAGACTTGCACCAGTGCCTATATCCAGGCATTTGATATGCGAACCAGCTCCTAGTTTACCAGAGTTGTCTCTGGATAGCCACTGAGCAATGTGATGAATATAATCTGCCCGTCCAGGAATGGGAGGGGTCAGGTAGTTTTTAGGGATATCCCAGTAGCTGATACCATATTGTGATTTAAGTAGTGCGGTATTGAGTGCTTTTACACTTTCTGCATTCGCAAAATCAATGGTGTCCTCGCCTTTTGGGTTTTTACGCAAGTGATTGCTGAGCTCAGGATAAGCAGTTGTTAGTGCATCAAAATCATAAGATCCCTGATGTTTGTTGCGTTTGTGTAATCCTGGTGCCTGCTTTTTTAGATCCTTCTTCTTCATTTCACTTGCTTCTATTGAGGGGCAAAGTTAGATAGACTGATGAGATGAAAAGGATAAAGTTGGTTGGGGATGAATTTTTTGTGGTCGAATCTATGTGATTATTGTGTTTTTCGAAGTTAAGATGGCTTGATTTTACCATAGATATCGATCAGATATGGCGCCTGTCTGCCGGCTTAGGCAGGCTGTGGCCTCCGAGCTTTTTTATTAGCAATAAAAGTAGCTTATCTGTCGCGCCTGGCCAAGGGGTGCATTCAAAGTTTCAAATACACACTGCGCCATTCCAGATTAAAACTCCTGCGAACAGAACTCAGCAAAAGCCTAAAAAGTATCACGGCAACAGGTGAGCGCAGAAGGCAAGGAGAGAAGCTTGCTAGCAGCACGTTGCACATGTATTTCATACATATTGTTGTGGTGTCGTTTTATCTGTTTTTCAGAGAGTTAAACACTTCAACCGTTCCCTTGAAAGATGCTGCAAGATGTCCGGAAAGTTCCTTCGATTGTTGTTGATAGAATCTGAGATTTTCCGCCAGTTTGGTTGTTGAATAATCATCTTGACCCTTTTCTAGCTCAAAAAGCAAGTTCCATATTCTGTGACTGAGTTCGTTCGACCATTTTAGGCATTCAATTTTGGTTTCGTTCGAAGTTGTATGATCATCCCAAATTGCTCTGTTCATAATTGTTAAATCAGAAAGAAAGAGCTTGATGAAAAATGTTCTGTCGGTAAGTGTTTTCGTTGAAAGCCAATCTATGGCTTCAGGAAATGTCATTTCTTAATCTTGAGTTCGTTAATAAAGTTCGTTGTTGAGCCGTCCCAATAGCAGTTTTCACATCTTCCGTTCTCGAAGTTATGTTGACAATTGGGATAGCCATACAGAAAGTGTGAGCAGTTGGGACATAACTTGGCCATTTTGGAAGACTTAGCGAAGTATTCACTTTCACACTCGTCGCAAATTCGGATTTCTTTTTTCATAGCGGAATGCACCACAACGCTAAGCTAGCGGAGTGCGCCCCGATCTCAGCAAGTTCCTATAAAACTAATGAATCTGTCTGCACCCGGCAAGGGGGTGCTTCCAAAGTATCAGAATGCAATGCGTTCTGAAAGATGAAAACTCCTGCGAGATGCACCAAGTAGAGAGCACCGCTCTTTCCCAGCGGCTGCTTCATGGTGAGGTTCGCACTGAAACTTGCAAAATGGTAGTTGGCACATTCGTGCTAGCGCTTGTTATCAGGATTTTATTTATATCGGTATTTAGCGAGTTTGTATTTTTTCCCTTCAATTATTCCGTACATCTTTTTTATTAGTCCGTTCGAGTAATAGATGTATTTGTAACTCATATTATCACTTCCAGGACCACCCACATAAACAATTTCTTGATCGGGTTCTGGAGTTCGAACTATTTTACGTCTACTCAACAATCCCTTGGAGTTGTACTCGTATCTCGTAATTTCTGTTATTGCCTCTTGTAGATCGACTTTCCTTTTATAAGTAAGTCGATTCTTAGAGTTAAAAACCAATGATAGTTTATATGAATATGTATCAACAATTCCTGTGTTGGGTCGATAATAAAATTCTCTTTTTATGTAGTTGAGGGTGTCATCTTTAATACCGATCAAATCAAAAACCATTGAATCTCGACGATTTGAATATGTCTGTTTTTGTCTCGTTATTGTCCCGTTGGTGTTATACTCATATGCAGTGAAAGTCGAGTCAATTCTTGAAGGGTTATTAATGTCAAAGGTTTGAACCCAAAGTATTTCATCGTTCATTTGGTTG
>CAXEKM010000795.1:0-3175 GCA_963996645.1 uncultured Marinoscillum sp. | reverse complement strand
AAATGGTAAACTAGTGACCGTAGAGTATTATGAGGAAGGAACTAAATATGAAAGCATCACCATAGAGTATTCAGGAGACCAAATTTCTAAACTGGTAGAAGAGGAAAGTGAAGGTGAAATAGATGAATATCGACTAACCTATGAGAATGGACAAGTCGTCAGTATGGAGAATTGGGACAATTACAGCGGAGAAACTGCTGGAGAATTTGTCTTATACTCTAGAGATAGTTATACCTACGATAGTAACGGACGAATTGTCACTATCGAAGAAGAAGAGATTCTGGATGCTGACGGATCTACTGAGGTTACTGATATCTCTTATGATGATAAAGTGAATCCATTCCAGGGTAATTTGTTTTGGTTGATTTGGGATGGTGATTTCGAATTGTTCGTTGGTGCCAATAACCCAACACAATATGATGAGACGTATACCTATGATGGTACTACCGAGAACTATTCCTCTTCGGTAACCTATACCTACAATGATCAGGGCTTACCTACAGCTGCTACTTATACAGATGATGATGGTGATAGTTGGACCTATGAACTGGGATATACATGTGAAGAAAATTGATAGTATTTGATCAAGTGAAAAGGTCGTCTGCTTAATGTGGACGACCTTTTTGTTGTCAATAATTTAGAGGTGTAAATATTTTTCATCCTACGTGGGGGTAAATCTTGAGTTGGTTTTCCTAATGATGAGATGCCGAAATGGTGTCTTTTCAAACTCAAATAAAACGATTAGGAAAATGAAAAAGCTTTTACTTTTTAATGTGTTGCTAATAGTGGTCAATGCAACTTATGCTCAGGAAGAAGAAAACAAGGTAAACCCAGTTCAATTATCATTGGCCTATCCAATAGGTACTGCCGGAGTGAACTCTATCGATTATAGCAATCGACTTTCTTTAAATATGATTTATGGTGTCAATGGGGGAGTTGAAGGATTAGAGATGGGCGGAGTTGCCAATATCAATAAAGGAAATGTCAATGGAGTGCAGTTGTCCGGAGCTATAAATGCGAATAGTGGGAATGCTGATGGGGTTCTTGCTTCAGGATTTGCTAATGTGACTTTGATGACTGTGAAGGGTGTGCAATTGGCTGGAACGGCAAATTACAGTGGCAATACTGAGGGTTTAATGATGTCGGGCTCGGTCAATTGGAGTAAAGCGCTTGACGGTTTCCAATTATCAGGTGCGATGAACGTGGCAGAAGATGTAGATGGAGGTCAGGTCAGTGGACTTTTGAACATCGCCAAAACGGTGAAAGGTGTGCAGATTGCTCCTTTATTGAATATAGCCGATACCAGTGATTACAGTATTGCTCTTATCAATCTTGTGAAGAGTGGTGAAAAGGGAATAAGTGTAACAGTGGATGAAACGAATACCCTAATGCTATCATTTCGATCAGGCGGACGTGTTACGTATGGGATCATCGGTGCAGGGTACCAGGTAGATGGTGAAGATGGCCAATTTGCTGTAGAAGCTGGTTTGGGTGCTGTAGTGTATCGTGGGCAAATTCTGAAACTGAGAACGGAGGCTGTCAGTACCACCTACGCGGATTGGGATAAAGAAACATATTTCAGATCTACTTTTAGAGTGTTACCCACATTTCAGTTAGGTGCAGTGGAGCTATTCGGAGGGCCTACATTGAACTTTATTTATTCTGAGGAAACTTCAGGTCCTGAGCAAGTAGACAATTACATGTGGAAGCATACAGACTCTAATGGTTTTAGTGGATTGTATGCTGGTTTCTTAGCTGGTATTAATTACCGATTTTAAGTGTTGAGTATAAGGCTGTTTCTAAATTCAGTTTGTACTAAACTAATAGAGGCAGCCTTTTAATGATCTAAGTGTTCGTAATCAGCAATGATGGTATACAAGAATTTTACATCTGGTAGATCAGAGTTTACCTGAAGCAACTCTTTCACTTTTACGACCAGTTGTCCTATTGCTTCATAATTAAGCCCATCGGCACCCATTTTCAGTGATTTACGAATCAGCTCCACTTGTTTGTCGCTCAAACGTTTTACTTGAGGAAACTGAATTTGATAGTCTTCTTCTCTTTTGAGAGACTTGATGCTATCAATAGATTCTCTTCTTTTGACTTTAATAACGGTGGTCCCTGCTGCCAGGTCTCCAAGTCGCTGCCCTTTTTTACTGATAATGATCGTTAAAATGGCTACTGCCCCATAAAACAAAATATCAACTGGTCTAAGCAACCAGCGCAGAAGGTAATTTCCAATGTTTGGCGCTCCACCATCTATTTTTACTACTTGAATATCCCGCATGTGCTTGCCAGGTGACTGACCATGCATGAAATATTCGAAAGCCAATGAATAAAAAGCCAATGGAAGAAAAATGATAAAAGCCAGCGTATCACCTCCTCCTGAGCTACTTGCAATGATTCCAGCAACGAATGCATAACATCCCATGATGAATAGGTCAATGATTGTTGCTAGAATTCGGTCGCCAAGGCTGGCAAGTTCTAAATTAATTTCTATGTTTTGGTTGGTGATAAATTTTGCCATAAATGAAAGCCTTACTATTTTGTCGCATTCAACGCTAAAGATATGCGTCAGGGACTTTTCGTAAAAATAAATGAGGACAAATGGCTGGACTTTGAGAAAAAGATCAGCAACATTCAAGCATTGACTGCTGATGAATTATCAGGTATTTATGTACATCTGACGGAAGATTTGGCTTATGCCAATGCGAAATATCCTGATTCTGAGTTGGTTGCCTATTTGAATGGGTTGACTCTGAAAGTTCACAACGTGATCTATCGCAACAAACCAGAAAAAAGCAATCGGTTTGTTCAGTATTGGAAATATGAATTGCCCCAAGTGCTTAAGTCTTCAAAGAAGTATCTGTGGTATTCCTTTTTGATTTTTGCTGTAGGGATCAGTATTGGCGCTTTGTCTGCAGCTAATGATCAGACCTTTATTCGATTGATTCTGGGTGATCAATATGTAAACATGACCCTTGATAACATTGAAAAAGGTGATCCAATGGGTGTTTACGGCACATCCGAAGAAGGAATCATGTTTTTGGGCATCACTTTCAACAATATTCGGGTTTCCTTTATTGCTTTTGCTCTGGGTATCTTTTTCTCTGTCGGGACGGGTTATGTGCTGTTTTCCAATGGAGTGATGGTGGGAGCATTTCACTATCTCTTT
>CAXEKM010000794.1:0-8193 GCA_963996645.1 uncultured Marinoscillum sp. | reverse complement strand
GAAATGGAGATATATCGTAGATCCAATGGAAAATGGATATTACAATTATCGCTATCAGGTAAATCCCAATGGCTTCTTCAAAGACCAGAAAATGGCCAACGAAAGTGATCTCGTTGAGTACAATTTTGATACCTCAAATCAATTGAATGTACCAGGTGATTGGAATACTCAGGAAGATGATTTGTTCTTTTATGAAGGAACTGTCTGGTATAAGAAGTCCTTCTTGTATTCGAAATCTGATAAACGTGCTTTCTTGTACTTTGGTGCTGTAAACTATGATGCGAAGGTGTATCTCAATGGTGAAAAACTGGGAGAGCATCAGGGAGGATTTACTCCGTTCAATTTTGAAGTGACGGATAAGGTAAAGGATGGAGAAAATTTTGTGATTGTCAAAGTAGATAACAAACGTAAGCTAGAGCAAATCCCAACAGTCAATAGTGATTGGTACAACTTTGGAGGGATCACTCGCTCTGTGAAGTTGATTGAAGTGCCACAGACGTACGTACAGGACTATTCTCTGCAGCTTAAAAAGGGATCGCTTAATGAAATAGAGGGCTGGATACAGCTAGATGGAAAGTCACCGCAAACTGTGCAATTAGAGATTCCTGAAGCAAAAGTATCGGTTACTGCACAGCCCGATGCCAATGGCATGGCTAAAGTGAGTTTTAAGAGTAAACTGAAATTGTGGTCAGACAAGGATCCTAAACGTTATGAGGTAAAGATCTCGGTAGGTGAAGATGTGGTGACGGATAAGATCGGTTTCCGTAGCATAGAAGTGAAGGGACAGGACATTCTTCTAAATGGAGAGTCGGTATTCCTGAAAGGTATTTCTATCCACGAGGTGGCACCATTTACAGCAGGAAGAGTGGTGGCGCCAGAGCAGTGCCGTACCTTGCTTAACTGGGCAAAGGAGCTCGGGTGCAATTTTGTTAGGCTGGCACATTATCCTCACAATGAAGATATGGTACGTATAGCTGATGAGATGGGGCTGATGGTGTGGTCAGAGATACCAGTATACTGGACCATCGACTGGGAAAATGACAAGGTGTTTGCCAACGCACAGAAGCAACTGGTAGACATGATTACTAGAGACAAGAACAGAGCAGCGGTGATCATGTGGTCGGTAGCCAACGAAACGCCTATCAGTGAGCCCAGAACGGATTTCCTAAGAAGACTAACCGAAACAGCCAGAGCCACTGATAACACCAGACTACTCACAGGTGCGTTGGAAGCGCACTCTATAGATGGTTATCGAATGTTAGACGATCCGTTTGGGCAATACCTGGATGTGATTGGTGTCAACAATTACTGTGGGTGGTATGGAGGTACTCCTGAGTCTTGCTCTGATCTGGGATGGAAGATGACTTACAATAAGCCTTTGGTGATCAGTGAATTTGGAGGAGGGGCATTGCAAGGCATGCATGGCAAGGCAACAGAGCGCTGGACAGAAGAATATCAAGAGGCTGTGTATAAAAATAATATTGAAATGCTGAAGAATATTCCATTCCTTCGAGGGACTACACCATGGATTTTGATGGATTTCTTCTCTGCAAGACGTCCACTCCCAGACATTCAGGATTATTGGAATCGTAAGGGGTTAATCTCCGATCAGGGGATCAGAAAGAAAGCATTTTACTCGCTACAGGAGTATTATCAGGAAGCTCCAGTACAATTAAAGAAATAGCAAAGGAAACCGGAGGCAACTCCGGTTTTTTTGTGTTCTAATTAAGGATTTAGATTATCTGGCAAGTGTATCAAGTATAAATGTTTCCTAGATAAAACCATAGTCGTAGAAAAACCGAAAGCCGGAGCTAACCCCGGCTTTCTAAACAAACTATCAATCGATCTTATGAGGAATCAGTATTGATGCTCTTAGCAGTGGTTGCAACTGCTTATTCTTTGACAATCTTCCACGATTTCGTTGCTCGTCCATTGCTAGCATTGATGATGTACAATCCGCTTTGAAGTTGGCCTACTTCTACCTTTCTCGAAGCTTTTAAATCTTGAGTAAGAACTGTTTTGCCAAGCAAGTCTAATACGGTAATGTGATCGAATTCATTAGAGTTGACAGTGAAATGAGTGGAAACTGGATTTGGATAGATTTCAATTGTGGCCAAGTCAGATTCCAGTATTACGTTCTCAGCTAATTCGAAATAATTCAGATTAAAACCTCCCGTAAAACTCAATTTTAAGGTGTCAGTTCCGGCTTGCAATTGAAACGATTCACTTTCCCTCGTTTCCCAGTTTTGCCAACCGTCTGTGCTGGAAATAGCCACTTCTCCGCTTACTTGTTGTTGCAAGAAATCGAAATGAATAGATCCGGACTCCTCACTTGCTGTACGAAAGCTCATGGTATAGTTTCCAGATTGCTGTATATCAACGATGTATTTTAAATACTCTCCATCTGTTATCCACCCAACATTAAAACCGCCTTCTAAGCATTGCTGCACATCCACAGGTTCATTGGGGCGGTAATCACCTCCATTGTTGGTTTGGTCTGTATCGAAATAGGAGAGTCCGTTAGTTCCTTTATTGAAAAACTCAGCTTCTATTTTTCCAGGAAGCTTGAACGGTGTTCCATAATAGCTTTCTTCACATCCAAGGCCAATGATTAAATCCAATGTTACTTTGTTGGAAGGTGTGCCAGATTTGGCAAAAGCCTGGACAGTGATTTCATAACATTCTTCAGCAGGATTACTCCAGGAAAACTCAAAAGGAGCTTCAGTGACTTCAGCCATCACCTCTTCATTTGCTGTGTAAACAACCTTCTCTACATCTGATTCGCTAGTGGTAAAGGCAATATCAAATGACAGTTCATCAACGAATAACTGACCACCAGTGGAAGGTGATAGTACTTGTATTACTGGGGCATCCCAGCCGGTGCTGTCAACTGCTGTTATTCCTTGAAGGCGTCTTGCCAATTGATCTTCGTATAGAGAAATAGGATGAAGAGAGGCTCCTTCCGCTTCACCCTCCAGATGATCGATGGGTTCGGTATTGTTACCAGTAAGAAGAGATACTCCTGTTGCGTTTCCCTGCGTTCCGATCACATAGCCGTAACCATACTGACCAGAAGCCACAATGCGATTGCTGTTGCCATGATATTTTTCTCCATTGGTATTCCAAAACACCGATTGAGTGGAGGAGTGACCATGCTCTATCGTTCCATAAGGGCGATAGACCGCCTCTAGAAAATCATTGTCCACTGTGTGATTATCAAACAGATTACTCATGCTCAAATGCATGTGGAAGTCTGAAGCATATTTGGAGTCTTTGCTTAGACTTTTATAGACCACATTACCATTGCTGTATGCTTTCTTGAAATCATAATTGTGGCGTGCATGAATTCCCTGGCAGTGAGTAATCAGGCAGTCATTTCCTCGTAGTGTAAACATGTAGCCATTTCCGCCGCCTCCTTCATATTGTGGTTTTTGTAGAATGCAATTAGATACTGTGATCAATCTGGATTGGTAAAGTTCCAAAGCGTTTGACTGCACGTGAATATCACCTGTATTCGCGTCAGGTTTGAAGGTGTTGACGTTTTGCATCCAGCAGTTTTCTGAATACTTAAACTTGATCGCATGACCTGCATGAACTTCATAGGCTCCAGTTCCTCCAACATTGTAATCATTCTCCTCATAGCCGCTTTTCGGGTTTTCGATCATACCAATGGATAGGTTTTCTAACCCGCATTCAGTCAATTGATGACGTATTCGATATACACGCGCATTGTCTCGTGTTTTCAAATAATAACGAATCGGAATATCCACTTCAATCGTGTTGATTGAGAGGTCAATGGTTTCAATTCTCCGTGCAAAGGCGGTTCCCTCAATGGAGTTGTTCCATTTGCCGGTCATATGATGTTCATCAATGAATTCATTGGTGAAGTCAGATGTCAAAATAACCAGATCACCCTCTTCAAAGAAGCTTGCATCATTCACATGGAAGATGGTGTCATGTTCCACAGCATCTTCAGTAAATTCAATACTCTGGCCACTTGGACTGTACCAGCCGTTGCTACCTGGACTGAACTCAACAACTGTTTTACTCCGCATATAAGTGTCTGTATTGAGGATGAAGGTTTTATCTGCGCCAGCTCCGCGAATGATGGTGCTGTCATGACTAATGAGTAAAGCAGAGGAGTTGATAGGGCTCACCGCATAAGTGCCTTCAGGCAAATAGACAACACCTGAGCCAAGCTCAGCTACACTGTCGATTGCGGCCTGAATGGCTGAAGTTGCATCCGTTGCTCCTGTGTTGTCAGCATTGAATGGGGCTTGAGTAACATCCAGTATGTTTTGCTGTATGTTGGGTATCAACATTTCCCCTTTATGATACCCGGCAAATGAAAAGTCATGTAAGAACTTACCGTTAACCTGATAACCTCTTTGCCAGTTGAAGGGATATAGCTCACTGCGCCATGGTTGGTCCTGTGCAGCGATTTGGAATGTAGAGAAGACTATCGCTGTTAAGGTCAATATCCAGTTGGATAGTTGTGAATGATGCATCATATATTGGGTGTGTTAGGAATTTTGATTGTGATTCCAAAGCTGTTCAAGAATAGTAATTTGGATGGCACACAATCGTACAATAGCGGTGCTTGAAAAGTCCTGACGTGTTTTTGACGTAGGACTGTTGGTGGTTCACTTGAGCCATGTTAGAGCAGAAGAATGACGAATTAATCTAATCGACATCACGAGTGTAGCGAAGTGATCTTACGTCTGCTCAAAGGGAGACTAGGTCATGACGACAAGGTCTTGTGATTAAATATTACCAACTCACCCCAAATATGAGACAGTTAAGAAAATAATGAGAATCAAAGCCCCTCTCTTACCAAGAGAGGGGTTGGGGAGAGTTCAGGTAAGTATGATCAATACTGTATAAGATGCAAGAGTTATTCTCTGACCAATATGAATTCCATTTTTGAGATAGATTTCTAGCTACCTGACCGGCAGGCAGGCTGAGTCATTTTGATAATGTTGTTGATGAATTATTTATCAAAATCACAACATTATGTACGATTGGAATACTAAACCTGAATTATTGAAAATGAAATGAGTATCAAATTGCGAATAGTGTAAAAACTCTCATTATGATCTCATTTAGAATACAGCTATTACTTATTGTTTGCTACCTGCTCCTTTTCGCTTGTCGTGAAAAGCAAGAGCAGGCCACCATTGATTCGGAAACTATTGATAACTACTTAGATCAAGTACTCCAGGCGTATCCATTACCCGGACTGGCGGTTGTGGTCGTTAGTGGTGATCAGGTTTACAGCTATGCTAGCGGGTTACGACAAGTTCAGGATACATTACCATTCACCAAAGAGACGATGTTCTTTGCTGGCGAATTATCGGAAGTGATGATTGCTTCAGCAGCTCTGCAAATGGAGCGCCTGAGCAAACTTCAACTATCAGACAAAGTCTCACTTCACATTCCTTATTTTCGAATGGAAGGAGATTATCAAGACATTTCACTTCATCATCTGCTGACACATACTTCAGGTATTCCCAACTTCAGCCCAGCATGGGACATGCCAGCATTTGATGAAGAGGCACTGGCGGCAACAACTCAAAGTATTGTCTATCAGCCGATGGAGTTTGCAGCAGGAACAAGAGCTAAGCGATCTCCTTATAATATCGATATTGCTGCAGACTTACTTCATCACATTGGTCAGTTACCATTTGAACAGGTTATTCAAGTACACTACCTGTATCCAATGGGGTTGCAGCACTCTACTTTTGATTATCGTCAATTTGACACAGCGAATCTGGCCATGCCACATCATATTGGACATTGGTTAACCTATGAGCAACGCCCCAACGAGATTTATCCATACACCCGAGAGAATGTCGGAAGTTACGGTTTTCACACCACTGTAAATGATGTGCAACATTGGATGCATTGGACACTTAATCATCCATCTACACGTCTTTTTGAAGCGCAATACAAAACAGGAAAAGACATCTACAAGGGATATGGATGGGATATTTTCCGTGAAGACGAGAATTTGATTTTCAATAATCATTGGGGTGCAGGAGGATTTAGTGCGGATATGAGTCTGATTCCGGATAAGAAGCTGGGCGTATTGGTTTGGTCCAATACCATGGATGATTTCAATCCAGCTTTGATATCCAGTCAGTTGATTGGGCACCTAAAAGGAAAAGAGTTGATAACAGTCAAGCCACCAATACACATCGTTATGAGTAAAATGCTGGCCGAAGGGAGATGCATGGAAGAGGTGTTGGCGTGGTTTGAGGAAGAGCATGCTAAAGTTGAATCTACCTATGAGATTAACCCGACTTTACTGGGCCAGCTCGGAGTAAATCTTCTGCATCGATTACATATGGAAGAAGAGGCTATGCAGGTTTTTGAATTGGCAGTAGCCAAATATCCGGACGCTCCACAGGCTTATTTGAATTTGTCTGAAGGGTTGTTGATTAGTGGTGAAATAGAACGAGCGAAAGAGGTATTTGATCTGGCACTTAGTATGAATGCGCCAGCTACAGCTTACGTCGCATTCTTAAAAGAGCGCATTGAAGTGGCTCTGGAAAATCAACCAAAAACCTAACCCAAATCAAGGAATCCACCGCGATTTGATTGATCAGTTTAATTTTTTCTAACCTTTAATTTTTATTCATTATGAGTAACATTTATCAGCAATGGAAGGGGTGGACTCTATCCATTATTGCAGGAGCTGGCTTACTTTTTGGCGGATGCCAGGAAGATCTCGCCACTCCAGAAATCATCGACGAAGATGCTACCGAAGCGAGAGCGATCTATTCTAGTCGAGAAGTGTACTTCACACAGTCCAACGGTCAGTTTTCATCCTCCAATGCATCTTCTGCATTTGGAAACATCTCTGGATGGGATGCAGGATCAACGTACATTTCATCTAACACACTTCGTATTGCTTTGGCAGCCAATGTAGTCGGCACCTCGGGAGGTATGGAGAGTAGAATTGACGTGTCTGATGGTACGGAATACTGGTTGGAGTACAAAGTGAGGTTTCATAGTCAGTTTGACTGGAGTCGCGGTGGTAAAGTAGGCTGGGGCTTCCAGGTGGGTGATGGGGTCACCGGCTGTAGAGCAAGTGATGCTCAAGCGGGTAATGGCGGTAGCTTACGTGCCATGTGATATTCTCCAAATTCAGACCCGAACCGAGTGTACTTTCAGCCCTACCTATATCATCAGGGTATGACCAGCAACTGTGGTGAGTCTTTTGGTGCGAAGTATCCAAGTTCTGGAGCGCTTTCTCGAGGTACCTGGTACACTATTGGGTTTTATATGAAATCCAACACTGGAAGTTCCTACAATGGCACTGCCGAGATGAAAGTGAATGGTTCTACAGTGTTGAGAAGAGACAACATCAAATGGGCATCTTCAGACTCGAAGCGCAAAGTTAAAGGCCTTTACTACTCCGTATTCCGAGGTGGTAGCCAGAGCTACTGGGGATCTGGAAGTGTAGGTTATATCTATTTCGATGATCTGAAGTGGGTGAAAATTAGCTAAAAATGTGTTAGACTGGATGCCTGTGACTCTGATAAATGTCTTACTCAACCACAACGTGACACCAAAAATGATGGATCGGTTAGATGGAGTATCAGGCTCCGGTTTATTGATGCAATGAAAAACTTATTGATCTACATAGTATTGATTTCGCCAGTTCTCGTTTGGTCTCAAAGAGCCGAAATGAGTGTGGATGCTGTTACCTCTTTGGAAAAGCTAAGCTGGTCCATAGCTGGAAACCTGAAAGGTGAAAACCCCAATGTTTTCTCCGAGCTACAATGGAAAAAGGTAATTGGAATAGGAATGACCACCAATAACTACTTCCAAATTCATCGGCGATTCGGGGTTGGTTTGAGGGCTGCTTTACTAAAGTTCGTGGCGGGTGAGGTAACGGATACTGATTACGAACAGGACAATCGGGTGAATCAAGTTTTTTATGCCAGAGAAGAAGCCAATAAGGGTTTTACAGCTTCATTGTCACCTCTTTTGAATTTCAAAATAGTTGATCGTTCATCGTTTCAAATGACTATTGGAGCCGGTCATCAATGGACCAATAAAAAATTCTATTTGGTGAATAATGGAACAGATTTGAATAGTTCTTATCACGCTTCATGGCAAGGACCCGTTGGTCAACTAAAGGCACACTATCAACTAAGATCAATTCGTCTTCAGGCATCTTCTACT